>JBBQMA010000018.1:0-12809 GCA_038328415.1 Chitinophagales bacterium
CTGGCAGTATCATAGTCTTCCCATAACCCACTGCGACATTGGGCGATCATCCACTCCGCCTCAATGGCGGGAAGTGTGTAAAACTCCTCTGGATTCCCCTCAAAGGAATTATTTTTAGAATCTTTTATTAGAGAACTTTGAGACAGAATGAGAAATGAAGCTGCGATTAGGCCAATAGAAATCGCTGAGATCGAATGCTTTTTAAGAAAGGATCTGAGTTTAATAAGGGTGCTCATAATAAGGTGTGTTTATAGTTTGGTTAAGCTTACATGTATCTACAGGTCTAAATGTTACCCTTCAAATCCCAAAAAGTGCGAGTCTTCGCGCATTTTTATTTGGGCAATGCTAAGATCTTAAAATTTAATCGCTTGGTATAGAAATTATTAACGAATACTATTCGAAGAAACAGTCGTATTTTTCGGACGCATGGAGAAATACACGGATCTGATTGCCCAGATCGTCGCTGGCGGGAGAGCAAGGGATCAGGCACTGGAGCAGGTATATAAGGATAGATCACTGAGAAATGCCGTTTTTGTCATGACTAGACATAATAATGGTAACATTCAGGATGCCGAGGACATGTATCAGGAAAGTCTGATTATTATGGACCGCAATATCAGGGAAGGCAAATATGAACACCAGGGCAACCTGGCAGCTTACCTGTGTACCATTGCCCGTTTTTGCTGGATGAATCAACTGAGGAAACAGCAACGGACGGAACTTCATGAAGAAGTGCGCCAGGACACCGCAAAAGAACAAGTGCCCGGTCCCGACCATATATTAATGGATAGGGAATCGGAAAGCCTGTTGGAACGTTTTCTCCAGAAACTCGATCCACGGTGTGTCAAAATTATCAAGCTCTGGCAGGAGAAGTACTCCATGCAGGAGATCGCTGATCAGCTCAGTCTGAGCAGCGAGATGATGGCGCGCAAATTGAAGTATCAATGTACAAAGAAGCTGAGTGCGATCATACACGCCCAACCCGAGGTAGCGCGGATCTTAAAACAAAAATTATGAACCAGGAAGTATTACATGAACAAGTTGCTGCATATCTCCAAGGCAGCCTACCTACTACCGAGCGCAAGGAATTGGAATCGCTTTTCCATACAAACCCGGAAGCACAACAAGAACTTCTGGACCAACAGTTGGTCTGCGAACTCGCTGAATTTGCAATAGCCCAAGATCTTCGCGAAAAATTCCGCAATACCCCGGTCAACACTGCCGAACCCAAAATAAGAACATTGCCGGTTCGCCGTTGGGCCTCCATCGCCGCGGCAGTATCCCTGCTCCTGATTGCTGCAATAGGTTTTTATGCAAACCAAAACTACTCCGCCAACCACATTGCCAGCGCGTATTCAAAAGAGATCAACATCTTGTCCGGACAACGCTCAGGTACAGATCAACAACACCATCCACGCTATAGTCAAGGTGAACAGGCATATGCCAAAGAAGATTTTGCCTTAGCATTGGAATACTTCTCTACAGTGCCAGCAAACGATGCAAATTATTTTGATGCCATCTATAATGTAGGCGCCATTGCTTTTTATACCGGGGATTATCCGGCAGCTATAAAAGCCTTCGAGACCTATTTGAAAGGGCAACAAAACACTAGAACTGTGCAGTCTGCAGAATGGTACCTACTACTTTCTCTCATCGGCAACGACGCACCTGATGAAGCTATTCGCGCTGGGATGAATCAAATCCTGAACAACCCCGGCCATGATTACCATCAAAAGGCTTTGGAGCTGGATAGGAAAATGAACAGCTTCTTCTTCCGTATACTAAACTAAACAGGAAATTAATCTCGTAGCTTGCTCAACAAGCGAAGGAATTCAATGTAGAGCCAGATTAAGGTGACTAGTAATCCCATTGCTGCAAACCATTCCATGTACTTGGGCGCACCCTGCTCTTCTCCTTTTTCAAAAAGGTCGAAGTCCAACAACAGGTTCATCGCAGCGATGCCAATAATGACGACACTAATGCCGATACCCATCACACCGCCTTCGTGAAGATACGGTACGTTGATGCCAAAAAAGGATAAACCCCAGGATGCAAGGTAGAGCAGCAAAACAGCCATAGTGGCCATGATAATGCCGCTGCGTAACTTTTGTGTTACTACTATGATTCGCGCCTGATAAAGAAATAACATGATGAAAAGCATGCCAATGGTAAGGGTCACCGCATGAAATACGATACCCTCAAAGGCAGTGGCATACATATAGGTAATAGTTCCAACGAACAGGCCCTCCGCTAAAGCATACAAGGGTGCCAGCACCGGTGACCATTGGGTTTTAAAGGATGCGATCACGACGATAACCAGGCCGGCGATGGCACCACCCCACATAAATACCGGACTAGGCATGGTGTATCCCACAAATGCAGTCAGGATCATTAATAGCCCCAGAACAATCGTTTTACTTACTGCTCCCCGTGCCGTCATTGTCTGCTGGCCCACGGCACTTTGAAGCAGATCCTGATTGGTAAATTTGTTTTCGTTGAGCACCGGATTACTGCTGCTGCGCATATTGAAAAGACTCATAATGATGATTTTGTCGAAAAGTAAAGCATTTTGATGCTATAACGTATCTTTCGACAAAGAAAATACATGACTCCCTACTTCACTCAGGACTTTATCGCGTTCTTTCGCGGTCTGGAGGAAAACAATGATCGCGAATGGTTTAATGCGCACAAAAAACAATACGAGGCAGTAGTAAAGGCGCCTTTTGAAGAATTCGTAAAGGAGCTCATCGATCGTATGCATGAGCAGGACCACCGCATTTTGCTAACTCCAAAAGACGCTATTTTCCGAATTTATAAAGACACCCGTTTTAGCGCAGACAAAACACCGTATAAAATTTTTACCAGTGCAGTCATTGCTCCGGGAGGACGTAAGGATCCCAATGCGGACGGAATTTACCTGGAATTGGGAGGGCGTCATGCCCGCATATATAGTGGTGCTTATCAACCTGAAAAGGACCAATTATTGCGTATCCGGGAAAAAATTGCCGCAGAGCCGAAACGATTCAATGCCCTGATATCCGATAAAGTATTCATCACCCATTTTGGCGAAATACGCGGCGAAAAGAACAAGGTCCTGCCTGCTACATTGAAAGAAGCCGCACAGTTGCAACCGCTTATCTACAACAAAGCTTTTTATTATTTTACCGAGTGGCCTCCGGAATCCATTGTCAAAAAGGATTTTATGGCTGACCTTTTAAAAAGATACCAAATCATTAAGCCACTGACAGCGTTTATAATAGAAGCTGTACAAAATAACGACTAAACAGACCCATTTGTCGGTCTTCATTTATTGAATAAGCGATCTATGATGTATTTCCTACGGATCTTTTTTATCATCCTAATGACGATCGGACCTTTTTGGCAGCGTATAATGGGCCAAAAAGTAATGCAAATCGAGCGCTACGGCCGGATGGAAACAACAAAACTCTACATTGGCGATGAGGTCACGTTTAGCCTTAAGGACCATCCAAAACAATACTATACAAGAGATATCATCGAGCTCTACCCGGAAGCTAATACGGTCCAATTTGCTGGCGGTGCTATAGCGATAGATCAGATAGCTGCAATCCGCTTCACAGGATCCAATAGCTGGGCCAAAGGATTGTCGAATACGCTTTTAATTTTCACAGGCGTCTGGACGGTGTATAGCTTATTGGATGTATTGATCAATACGCGAAAACCGGCACCCTTCCAATATCAGGTCGGAGGCTCAACACTCTTCCTTTCGGGCGTTTTTGGCTTGCTGATCCCTGAAAAAGTAGTGCGATTTGGCAAGCGAAACCGTTTGCGTCTTCTCGATCTTACTTTTTACCCTGACGTTGAAGTACCCTAATTTTTTCATTCATACATTATTTGGTTGATCATACGCCTTGTACTAAGTGGCTAATGATATTGATGTTATGGTATGGGTTGTGCTGGAATAGGTCTTTATCTGATTGCTTCGTATAGCCTATGAACTATGAAACCATGACCAAATCCCAGTGCCGGGTTAATTTTGCCAAAACGTTTGCTTTGTTTCGTTGGTGTCTTTTTTCATTAGTAGTCCTTTCTGCCTGTGCCAGGGTCCTTCCTCCTGAGGGCGGCCCTAAAGATGAATTGCCACCAAGTCTTGAAAAGGCGTTATCCACGCCGGACAGGCAAACAAATTTTCGGCCCGTTCAGGTTGATCTTGTTTTTGATGAATGGGTGCAGTTAAAGGAGGCGCAAAAACAGGTTGTAATTTCACCACCTACTGTTACCGCCCCCAAAGTTATGGCCAAGGGTAAACGAATAGAGATTCTATTCAATCCTGCAGAGCCATGGAGAGACAGCACGACCTATACGCTCTTTTTTGGAAATGCCGTAAGCGATCGAAGTGAAGGTAACGTGGTCCCTGACATGAAATTCGTTTTTTCAACCGGTCCTGTGTTGGATAGCCTTGAGGCATCAGGATTACTAATTGATGCGAAGACCCGACAGCCAGTACCCGATATCATCCTGATGTTGCACCGTTCTACCGAGGATTCAGTGGTGGCAAAGGAATTACCGGATTATTTCACTCGAAGTGACAAGAATGGAAGTTATCGGTTTTCCAACTTGCGCCAGGGAACTTACCAGCTCTATGCATTGGATGATCGCAACAACAATTATCGGTTTGATCAGCCTGACGAACGCCTGGCCTGGCTGGAAACTTCGGTCAATATCACTGGTTCTCAATCGCCACTTCCCCGCCTGGAGCTACCGCCGTCATCCAGGATTCTTCGCGTGATTGCGGTTGATAGTACCCGACAGCATGGTTCGGTCACTTTTGCATTTAACCGAACACCCATCGACTGGTCCGGTCCTTTAGATCCTGATACATTCAGCTTTTTTCAATGGACGGCAGATTCATTGCTGACAATATGGCAACGTACAGGCTCAAAAGGAGGCAGGTTTTTGGCAGAAGGAGACACACTTGCGTTTCCATCATTTAGCGATAGCCTGCGCCCAATCGACAATCTGCCAAAATTAGTCAGACAAGGCAAACAGCCACCCGGACTTCCCCTACAATTTGTTTGCACCCCACCTTTGTTATTACCCGACACAGCACTAATTGAGGTGTGGAAGGATTCTGTTCGCATACCGATTGGTGCTACAACTATACGTGAAAACGGGGAAACCTTAACGTTGTTTGGAGTTACGCCTCCTGAATCTGCGCTTGTACTTCGTTTCCTTCCGGGGGCTTTAAAGTCAGTGACGGGTGCAGTTAACTCAGATTCTTTAGCATTAGGTTACCAAACCGGAGCCATCGGAGATTGGGCCATGATCCATTTGACTATTGACTCCATTCCACCTTCAAAACAGATATTACTGGAGTTGACCGACGCCCAGGGCAAGCCAATATTGGGAACCATTCGATCCGGATCAACATCTAAATGGATCATTGACTTACCTCCCCTCTTGCCGGGCAGTTATCTGCTTTTTTTAAGTTCAGATACAAATGGTAACGGGCACTGGGATGGTGCCGACTATTTTAAGAAAATCCCTGCTGAACCGCGCTCAGTGCATTTATTACCAACCTTGCGTGCCAATTGGGAATTGGAACACCGCATTATACCCGGGTGGTAATAAAGCCTTGTATCATAAGGCCTGGGAGCTGCTTTTTCTGTGTTCGTCTATCCGGAAGGTTTACAACTGATCTCTTGGTATTAATCGAATACGTACGCCGGGCATTGGTTTCAGCGTGAGCAAGGCTTCTTCCTTGACATGTTCTCCAGGAACAGGTTCAATGTGGAAACGTTTTACAAAGGCAGCCAGAATAAGTGGAATTTCCTGCAAGGCAAATTGCATTCCTATACACTGTCTTGGACCAGCGCCAAAGGGTAAATAAACATATTTTGGCCGACCGGACAGTTGGTCCGGACTAAAACGATCCGGTATAAATTGTCCAGGATTTTCCCAATACTCCGGATTGCGATGCAATGCATAAAGACTCATAAATACAATAGAACCAGGTTTTAATGTTTCGCTCCCAATGGTAACCGGTTGGGAGACTTCACGACCGATAGCATGTGCAGGTGGGTAAAGGCGGAGAATTTCATCAGTGACCATCCTAGAAAATGTCAATTGTTGCAATGTGGCAAATGATGGTGTTGACTGCGTAAAAGCTTTGGCTACCTCTTGATGTAATCGGGTAAGTGAATCCGGATTATTTACCAAACAATGGCAAGCCCAGGCCAGCGCATTTGAAGAGGTGTCATGACCTGCGACATATAATGTCAAGACTTCATCTCTAATTTGATTGTCTGACATAGAAGCTCCGGTTTCTTCATCTTTTGCATGGAGGAGTAGGTCTAATAGATCATGGTGAATTATGCTAGTGCTCCTGCGTTCCTTGATCATCGCATATACTGAAGCATCAAAAAGACCTATATCACGTTTGAATTTCCAATGTCGGGGTAATAAGGGAAAGAATGGTTTTAGCCATGGCCGGGAGACACGCCATAAAACGTAGGCCTGTGCATCAGCAATCTGGCGGGCAGCATCAGGGTTTTGCTGGTTCTTTTCCGAGGAGAATAACGTTTTTAATGCGATGTCCGCAGTTAGATTTGTCATCCAGGCGGCGATGTCAACTACAGGTTCAACTTTTATTTCTTCAGCAAGGCGATCCAGCCACAGAGCAGTTACGTTTTGCATAGTGCAATAGAGCTTCTCAAGTGCTGTTCGGTGGAAGGCTGGCTGCATCAAACGTCGTTGCCTCAGCCAAAATTCGCCTTCGCTTGTCAGCAATCCATTGCCCAGGGCTATACGCATTTCACGGTAGGCAATACTTTTTCGAAAATGTTTTTGTTTACTAACCAGTACCTCCTGGATAATCAAGGGGTCTGAGCACACGTACAAGCTCCGGAATGGCAGAGGTAATTGATAAAATGATCCTAATTCTGCCTGTCTTTTCAAGACAAAATCCAGGGTATTGGAAAAAAAGGCCTTCCCGTTCTGCCAATAGCCTTTGCCTTTGTAAACTTTTATCGCCATGTTGAGATTAAGTAGAACTTTGTGTTGGAATTAATATGAAAGGGAAAATACAACTTTACCTGTTAGCAGCCCTCCTCTTGGTTGGGGCATGTAAATCACCTCAGCCTTTACGGCCCGAACCTCGTTATGATATGACACACCCTCCGGTCCCGCTTTCCTCACTATATGTTCCTGTACGAATAGCTAAGACTGATCTTTTACGCATGGTAAATCAGGCAGTCAGGAATCTAAAAATGGACAATAGTAACCAGCCCAAAGATGGTTATATATGGTCTATGACAATAACTAAACCACTTGGAGTAGATCTCGATGGTCATCAAATCCTAAGCACCATTCCCCTAGATGTAGCAGTAAAAAAGGATCTTGGCATCACATCATTGCGAGCAACAGGAGAATTGGAAGTGACCCTTCGAACATTATTTCATATCCGGGATGATTGGTCCGTGCAGACGTATACCACCCTTGAAAAACATCGATGGATAAAAAAACCGGTAGCTCGTGTAGCCGGACTCAACCTGCCCATCGGCTCGTTGACGGATTGGGTGATTGATTATAGCCGCCCCAAATTAACGAGCACGATTGATAAACAAATACAAGAAAATGTAGATCTCCGTGCCTTACTGGCGCCTTTGTGGACGGTACTTCGAAGACCAGTTCAATTGAGTGAGTCCATGGATCTTTGGTTTAGGTTTGAGCCACGGTTGGCTGGTATTGAGCCTTTTATATCGGATAATGACGGTCTGCACAGCGCTGTGCATTTGACAGGCCTGAGCCGCATTAAGGCAGGGGGGGAGCCAACATTAATTGATCCCGAGAAGGATCCTCAATTTGGAACGGCGGGATCCAAAAAGGACAGCCTCCGCATGATTATTCATACTGAAATACCCTACATCCAGGCGGAGCGAATGGCCGAGAACAACCTGATAGGTCAAACTTTTGGCTCCGGCAAACAACAGGTCACTGTAGAAGGAATTGATTTGTATGGCCAGGGTGATCATCTGATTGCCAGCTTGTATGTAAAAGGCGGGTATAATGGGCAGATTCACTTAAGAGGAAGACCTTTTTTAAATCTGGAAAAGAATCAAGTTGAGTTGGTAGACTTTGACTTTGATATTCAAACACGGAATATTCTTCATCGCTCGGCTGCGTGGCTATTTAAAGGCAATATTCGTAATGCACTACATGAATCGCTGGTTTTTCCATTAGAAGAAAACCTGGAAAAGGTGACGAAGGAAATTAATGGCCACATCAATAATTTCAAACCCGGACCATGGATCCGACTGGATACACCCGGCCTCGGCCTTGACCTTCAGGAAATCCGGTTGACGCCGGAAGGCATGATGATGGACTTCCTGCTCAGCGGGCAGGTTGTCGTGCATTTAAAGGCCTTTGACTAATATTTCGGCTTATCGCTATCCTGCCTGTGCTTCCATGCGAGATGCATTTTCTGCAAGTTGGAGTGCCTGGAGAATTTCTCCTATTTGGCCTTCCATGATCTGGTCAAGATTATAAAGTGTTAGATTGATCCTGTGATCCGTAACCCTGTTTTGAGGGTAATTGTAGGTTCGGATTTTATCTGAACGATCGCCGCTACCGACCAGAGACTTTCGGGTTGAAGCTATTCCTGCGGCATGTTCAGCCTGTCGAATGTCCTGAATCTTTTGAATTAGACGAGTCATGGCAATGTCCCGGTTTTTAATCTGGGAGCGGGCTTCGGTACTTTCTGCCACAATGCCTGTAGGTAAGTGTGTAAAGCGGACGCCGGACTCTGTTTTATTTACGTGCTGGCCTCCGGCACCACTTGCACGAAAGGTATCGGTTTTAATATCTGCTTTGTTGATATCAACATCCTCAAGTTCAAACTTTGGCAATACAACAACCGTTGCGGCTGAAGTATGGATTCTCCCTTGAGATTCTGTTTTAGGTACCCGCTGCACCCGATGAGCTCCGGATTCAAACTTTAACTGGCCGTAGACGTCCTCGCCGGATACTTCAATGACAATTTCTTTATATCCTCCTGCACTGCCTTCACTTAATGAAAGCAGCTCGTGCTTCCAACCTTGCAGATCAAAATAACGCGTATACATCCGGTGTAGATCACCTGCAAAAATACTGGCTTCATCACCGCCGGTGCCTGCGCGAATTTCAAATATAACATCCCGCTCGTCTTCCGGATCCTTGGGTATCAGGAGAAAACGAATCTCTTCCTCCAATTCTTCTTTACGGGGCTCCAGAAGTCGCAATTCCTCCTGAGCCATTTCTCTCATTTCAGGATCTGCTTCTTTGATCATTTCCCGTGCAGTTTGAATATTTCCCGTCAAATCGGCATAATCGCGGTATTTCACCACGATTTTGGATAAACTTTTATACGTCTTATTGGTCTTAGTAAACCGGGAAGGATCACTTATGATATCCGGATCGGATAATTGTTGCTCCAAGTCCAAAAACCGGTGATACAGTGACTCGAGCCTTTGCATTATATTATCCATACCCATTAATTATTCGAACCCGCAAAGGTAAAGAAGTCTACCCGAAACCTGAGTGGTTTCGTTTATAGGTCGGCTTTGGGCCTCAGGAATGGTAAAATTGGTGTTTTAACGAAAGGAACGTTCCCGTATTTGGAACTAAGAAGGAGATACCCGGATCTTTTCTTTGATAGATTGAATCAGAGCTGGCGACACATTGGGCCGCGAAACATGGGATTTAACAAATGACTTGAAGGATTGCTCCCGGTGAATGAGTGATTGGTATTGCTCATTATCACCTATTTCCTCCATCAAGGACAACTTTTCACTCTGATCAAGTTCGTTATCCAGAAAAAGAGACACTCGATGTAAAAGTTCATCGTTCATCATAGCCTGTTGTTTTAGTGAACTAATAATAGAGCCCGATATCTGGTAGATTTCCCCTTTACACAGACCTAGGACCTTTTGACGGTGTTAAGGTATGACAAGTATCTGAGATAACCAAGCACAAGGTATAGAGAGTTCCATCAAAAGTTTTTATTTCTCGTTTTGATCCTTTTGGTCCTCCACTTTTTTAAGTTTTCTTCGTTTATCAATGTAACCCAGTGATTGAGCATAGCCTTCCAGTTTTTCCTTTAGCGTATTTCTTGCCCGGTGAAGCCGGGACCGAACAGTGCCAATTGGAATATCGAGAATTGCTGCTATTTCCTCATAAGAGAAGTCCTCTACATCGCACAGAAGGATAACCGTACGAAAGTCGACAGGCATAGCATTAATAGCCTTAGTCACCTCATCGCCAATGAGATAGTTGAACATTTCTTCCCTCAGGTCGACGTAGGATTCCGGTCCGCCTGGTTCTTCCTTCTCATGAATCTTTCGAATGTCATCATAATCAACTTGTACCGGTTGCCGTTTGCGACGCCTGTATTCATTGATAAAGGCATTTTTTAAAATTTTGAAGAGCCAGGCCTTGGCATTTGTACCTCTATCATACTGTTCAATGAAGCGAAATGCTTTCATGTACGTATCCTGGACAAGATCATTGGCGGCTTCCTCATCCAGACTGAGGTGATAAGCAAACGTATGCAGTGCCTCTATATAAGGTAAAAACTCCTCTTCAAAAAGTTTGTGCTTTTCCTGAAGAGACATGGCCTCTGGGTCGGTAAGTTCTGTCAATCTGGCGTGGTCAACTGTTTTTAAATAGGTTTAGTCGAAGGTCAGGAACTACTCCTCAATTCGAAAGGCACGAACCAAGCTGATGACATCCGGGTCACTGGACAACTCCGGTGCCAACTCAAACATCGTTTTATGAGAGCTATAATCTTCTGCAAGTTGGAGGCATAGGGACTGGCAGGCTTCCTGGCGTTTACCTAATTTAAACAGACAGGCTATCCGAGCATAGTCTAGTTGGGGTGATTCCTGTTGCGTTATCGCGGACTCGAGTATTTCCAATGCTTCTTCAAAACTGCCGTTTTGCAGTAAAAATGAAGCGTATTGGAGCCAGTAGGCACTTTGCTCAGGGGCTAATTCCAAAGCACGGTGCAGACACATCTCGGCTTTTCCGATTAATCCCTGCTGAAAATAAGCTTCTGCAAGAGCTACATGATACTCCTCCCGCTCATCCTGTTGGGTAATTGCCGTTTCAAGATGGTATACAGCATTACTCAATTCGTTTTGTAAAACCAGCAGGCAACCCAACCGAAAATGAGCCTCGTCATTTTTAGTATCGGTAACAATTGCCTCTTGGAGGACTGCCAGCGCTAACTCACGTTGGCCATTCTTTTCATGCGCCTCTCCTAGACGGGTCAATAGGTCAGGATCGCGTGAGTCTGATTTTTCAAGAGCCGTAAGCAGACATTCTACAGCCTTTTCAGCCTTTCCAAGCTGGAGCCACATCTCACCCTGATCCCTCCAGGCATGTTCGAATTCCTCATTAATTATACATGCGTATTCAAAGGCTTCAGCGGCAGCTTCATAATCTTCGAGACAAGAATGTGCATGACCTAGATTGTACCATATTTGCCAGGAATACGGGTCTTTTTCAAGAATGCCTTCATAAAAAGCAGCACTTTCAGCATAATTGCCAATCATTTCGGTACTTAGCCAAAGGCGTTCAAGTGCTTCGTGAAAGCGTGGATGATAGGTGACGGCCGTCTCCAGACACTGGTGCATAGCCTGCCAATTGTCTCGCTGTTCTTCAATCATTCCCTGAAAATACCAGGCGTCCGCCATGTCCAGCGGTTCGCCATTGGCAAGAAAAGGTGCCAATAAAAGCTCAGCTTCATTAGCCTTACCCATTTCTATAAGCGTCTCTACCTGTAATAAATGGACATCAAACTCTCCCGGCGCCATCTGAGCAGCATGATTCAGCACCTTGAGAGCTTCCTCCGGTTTGTCCATCTCCAATAAAACAGCCGCCTGGGAACACATCAGGTCAACGGAAAAAGGATGTTGTTGCAAAGACTCTTGTGCCGCCGCATTAGCTAAATCCAACTTTCCTTCTACCAAATATTCCTCAATAAGATCAAGGAATACCTGTTCGTCCAGATAGCCAGTATTGCCTTCAGCCAGGCGAGCTTCAAAATCTGATGTCCAATCGGGCATACGGGTATTGCTCTATGAGGTAAATATACAACTATTTCAACCCTGCTCAATAGGGCGGCTTTTTACAAATAGTTGAGAAGCTTGTCCTGTATATGAATTGCTTCATTTTAAACAAGTTATAGGCTTCTCTTTTCTTGCTATCTGCAAATGAACCATTCTTAAACGTCTCTTTATGGACCGTTTATATGTGTAGACCAATATTTATTGATAAAATAAAAATTTATTTGGGTACCGCTTGTTCCTCCTGTTTGCTGACCAGCCAAACACCGCCGAAAATCAATGTCCCTGCTATTAACTTGTTGATATCCAATTTGTCATTGCCTATTACCAACGCAATTATGGCTGCAAAAACAGGTTGCAAATAGATATAAGCACTAACGGTTACGGCAGCAACTTTTTTTAGAGCAAAGGCATTCAACCCATAGGCAAAGAAAGTCGTGAACACAAGAACATATATGAAACTAAGCGTAACGGGCCATGTAAAGTCTGTCCATCGTGCTTCCAAAACTTCTTTCCAGCCAAAAAACACAACAAAAAACATCCCAAATAGAAAGACCCATCGAAGTACCCACATCGGGGAATACCGTTGCATGAGCGACCGCACAAGTATAAGATACAACGCATAGCTTGTGGCGTTCATAGCAACCATTAAATCACCAATCATATCCCCCTCTGTTAATCCTTTTCCAGCCCGTCCGATCAACCATACGGCTCCTGAGCTGGCCA
>JBBQMA010000019.1:0-12740 GCA_038328415.1 Chitinophagales bacterium
TGGCCAGGGGGGGAGGATCAGCTTGTTCCAATTCACATGAAGCGTGTTGATTGTAGTTGATCCTTTATTTTCAATAAGTACATTAACATCTTCCAGGATCACCCTTAGATTATGGAATCCTTGCGGATTTTTTGAAGCTGCGGTTTTAATTGATCCATAGGTGAAATCAAGTATCGCCGCGTCCAATGCCAAAGGAGCATAATTGCCCTCAAAATCAATTTCCTTTACAAATCCATTATAGGTCTCATTTCCCCATAAAAGAAGTTGATTGTTGCCGTATGAGATACCTTCCAGTTTGGTATCTGTGGTCAAAGGGGTAATAGTATGTATTTGTGTCAGATCTGCAGAAAAGATAGTGATGCTATTTTTATTATTTGAAATTTTATTCTTGACAAAAACATGGTCATTAAAAAACCAAATGACACCGGGACTTTGCGTTATAAAGGGAATTTCATTTAAAATTTGACCATTTTCGTCCAAATGCCAGATGGTGCTTGCACTTGTAACATATATATGGTTGTTTGCGCCTTCGGACATGTTGTAAATTGGATGGGTCAAGGCGGCGATAGTCTGGCTTGTAGTTCCGGTCAATGGATCGAAGGCCTTTACTAAATTGTTGTCACTGAATAGGATTCGACCATTTTGTAGTCGGATTATAACAGGAGTATGATTTTGCGCAACTACAACTGGCAGGGTAACAGGGGCATCAAAGAAGTCACTCCACCGAAACAAGGTATATATGTAAATGTTAGTCTTCTGCCATAGCAGAAGTGGTGAATTTAAGCTTGTGTCCTGAAACACTGGCCGGACGGGCAATTCCTCTGAATTGGGCAATGACCAATGTTCGATATAGTCGCCTGCTGCACTAAAGCGAATGAGTCCGGAAGGCGATGAAAAATCACAATCAAAGGAATTATAGGTGAGCCATAATTCGCCATCGGCACGCTCTTCTAAATCCAGTGCCCAAAAATGGATCACATATTCAAAAGTTTGAAATTCTTTCACCCAAAGAATGGTACCAGTTGTATCCAGTTTCATTAACTGTGGATAGAAGTTGCCTTCGGGATATGGTGTGTTGGAACAGATAATAGTCCCTCCGCTTACGGCTTTAACTAATCCAATTTGGGTGACCGCGTGGGGTTGCCAGGCCAATTCAATGCTCTGAGCGGTTAATGTGACACCACTGCATATGAGCAATAAGAGTAATAACTTTTTCATTCGATGCAATTATGAACATCAAGATAAGTTCTTTCTGGATAACACTGGATTGAAATTAGAAAAATGTCGGCAATCAGCAAAAAATATTGGGTAATGGCCTGCATTAACGTCCATAACTATCCTAAATACCTGTATTGGTCATCAGAACGAACACCATGTTCGACCCGAAATGATCTTAAAAGTGATTTGCGAGTCATCGAAATTCATCTCAGTAATTCATAACATTCTACCCTGTCATTTCTTACCAAAGTCAATGAATTTGAACCGGCAAGCACCTCACCTTTGTCCTGTCAATTAATGATGAACAATTTTAAACACTATCGACAGAATGATTACTTTTAATAAGACAGCGAGCATCGTAGGCGTCTTATTCCTGGCTGGTATGCTTGCTGGTATTCCTGGCAATATCATTGTGCAATCCATGACCTCTGGACCGGACTATCTGGCCGCCCTTTCCATGCATAACTTGACACTTGCCATTGGTGCGATGCTCATGTTGTCCACAGCAATAGGAGATGCTACCCACGGTGTACTCATGTATCCTATATTAAAGGAACATCATACTCAATTAGCTTCCGGATATTTTAGTTTTCGGATTATCAATGCAGGCTTTTTGGCTATCCAGGTGCTGTTCATTCTGGTTCAGTTGCCTCTTGCTAAAGCTTATGCCGATACACCTGCAGCGACCTTGCTTATGCTCCAATCAATAAGTACCCTGTGCAACCAGGTAAGTCTAATGGCCTATCAGCTTGCAATGATTTTTCTTGGTTTAGCGGGTACGATGCTTTGTTACCAATTGTACAGAACCGGTTTGATTCCTAAAGGAATTGCATTCTGGGGATTGTTTGGATATGTGACGATGTTTTTTGGTTCCGTGCTTGAAGCAATGGGATATCATTTGCAGTTAATGCATACTATTCCGGGAGGTCTTTGGGAAGTGTTTATAGGGGTTTATTTGATTATAAAGGGATTTGGTTACAAGGTGTCAGGTGCAGAACATGTAAACTTGAAAACGGGCAACTATATTAGGGGGATTGAGATTCCTGGAAAGCATGGTAAGACAATTTGATGATTTTCATTTATTGAAGTATATTTGTCATTCATCTTAAAAAATTGCAAATGCTTACGACTACCACTCATATTGTCGAAGGACATCCGGTAAAGGAATACCTGGGCGTCATTAGCGCTGAAACGATTATTGGCGCAAATATTATAAAGGATTTGCTTGCAGGAATTATTGATATCGTCGGTGGTCGCAGTGGTACTTATGAAAGGGTGTTGCAGGAGGCAAAACAAACAGCCATGGAAGAACTTGTGGCTAAAGCTTCAACAATGGGGGCCAATGCGGTTATTGGTATTGATCTGGATTTTGAGACGGTAGGTACTGGTAATATGCTTATGGTGATTGCAACCGGCACAGCGGTGAATATATAGGCAGGCAAATGAAAAAGTCCAATTATGAATCAGACTTCTGGTTTTTGTCAGCTAATTTTTTGCGAATTCTGCTCAATGATTCCGGTTTGACACCGATGTAGCTGGCAATCTGATATTGGGGCACGCGCTGAAAGAGATCAGGTCGCAATTGCATTAATTTTAAATATCGCTGTTCCGGAGTGTCAGTCAGGAAGGAAGTATGGAGGTTTTTTTGTTTGGAAAAATAATCCTCGATGACGGCTCTGGAAATCGTTTCAAACCGAGGAAATAATTTAAAAATTTTCTGTGCTTCCTTTTCATTGCTAACAACCAAGGTTGTATCCTCCACTCAAGTGAGATTATAGTTGGAAGGGGATGGACCTGAAAAATTGTTTAATGAAATCACCCATTGTTCTTCAGTATAAAAAGCAGTTGTTTTTTCTTCTCCATCTGTTATAATATATTCTCTGATACAGCCTTCCAGAACAAAATAGGTGTCTATTGGAACCTGGCCTTCTTTTAATAACTGTGTTCCTTTTTTGTATGTTTTAATACGCATACTCTCCCTGATAGCATTTGCTTCAGTTGTTGAGAGAGGCGAGATGTTGGAAAAATGATTTATAAACTTGCTTTTCATACGGGTAATTTCATGCGTATTTTATAAATCGTTACTTGTTGAAAATGGGCTACGCGGGCGTCGAAATGGTTGATACCATACTGCATTACTACGTTAGCGGTTCGTGTTTAGGTACTAATTTTTTAAAACTGCAAAACACGAAATTCTGAATATTTCCTGATGGTGTTTTGTGGTCAACGGTGATGCATTTAATTTTTTCAAAAAACGTTTTTAATCGCTCAGTCATTGCCGTTTCTGAATATTGTTTAATGTCAATGCCGCTACATTTTTGAGGGCCATATTCTGAAAAAGTACCAATTACAAGGATGCCTCCGGGATTGAGATTTTGTTGGACCGTGTGCAGATAATTGGTGATTTCATCTTCGTCCGTAAAAAAGTGAAATGCGGCTCTGTCGTGCCAAAAATCATATTTCTCTTCTGGTATGAAGGTTGCAGCATCGGCAACTATCCATTTTACGTTAGAAGCGCGAGCACCTAATCGCAGCTTCGCCCGCTCCAGGGCCGCCTCAGAGATATCTAGCACGGTTATATCCTGAAAACCCATGTCCAGTAAATGGTCAACCAAAAAACTGTCACCTCCCCCCACATCGATCACTTTCGCGGTTGGAGGGACGTTGAACTGCTTAAAAAAATTGAGTGACGTCTCTGGATTTGGCTGAAACCAACTCACCTCTTCCAATGCTTTTGTGTGATAGACCTGTTCCCAATGTGTTTTGCGGTCAAATGATTTCATAATAGAGCGGTTGTCTTCTGATACAACACGAAGGTTTTAGCATAAGGTTCCTGTATTTGAATTATTTCGTCAGGATAACAAATCAGGTCGTTGCGGGTAAAGTTAGTTACAGTCAACGATTTGAACGCCTCGCATTTGCCAGGATAGTTATGAACGTCTATCAGATGTTGGTTTCGGATGAACACGTTGTATTTTGGCAGCAGTAGTTAGTCTTTTTTCCGCCAGAATTTGTATAACAACTGCCCAAAATCAACTTCAACACATCCGTTCACTGTGTTATCAATGGTCATTCATTTCAATTTGTACACGCTTAAGGAGTCCTTTTTAAATGAAAAACCAAACCATTCAATGTCTTGAGCAGTGTGGCCAAGACCAATCTGATCGATCTGCCTCCCGGCATCTATGTAGTCGTTCATGGGTTCGTAAATTGTGAATGGATCTATTCCTGTAACCTTACCATTTTTATATAAAGTTATCTCGTTTCCGCGGGCATTAGTATAGTTACTTTCGAACAATATTTTTTCCAAGATGGCGGAGTAGTTTGTGTAACGATTCTATTTCGATTTTTTTTTGAAAATCGAGTTATCGAACCTAATGCGATCAGCTGCCAGAGTCTCAACCTGAGAAACGAGGCGGATGAGGCTTTCAGCCGGCATCTCCCATATTTCGAAAGTATTTTCTTTTTTCACAATGGTCCATTCCGCACCGCCTTCATGAAAATTTTAGATCATCATTGTCGGTTGCATAGTCCTCGCAGGAATGGTTATGAACTGACTTCCATGCTGTGCTAGTATGGGTGATTGGTTGGTTTTAAGACTATTTTAATATGATTCACTTATCCAGTAGCCCTCAAAGGGAACGAGCGTATCTAGGGTGTTGTAAGCCGTCGATCCCGGTGAACCAGCAATCGGAGAGGGATTTTCAGATCTGCAATAGGTAAAAAGGACGATTGGCCAAAGGACGATTAATGGTAGGAGAATGAATTTCACATTCTAATATATCTGTTTAAGGTATTATTGTGCTTGGAAATGATACGCTCTGTTTCTATAGTATCGCAATAACGAACCTTGCTAAGGTCAAAATACTGATATCATTTCATAATACGATAATTCTCTAGAAATAGCAATGATCTTTCAAATAAGTTTAGTAGTAGGATCGGACTGCCAACATTAGCTAGTCTTTTATCCATTTAGTCTGATAATCATTGCCATGTTCATCGTATGCTATAATAAAGTAGAGACCTGAGGGCATGCCGGAAGTATTTATTTTATAGTCGTATTGACCCTCACTATTGTGTTTGGAAACGCATCGGCCGGATAGATCATATATTTCCAGGGAGTGAATTGGAAAAGGAGCAAACACATGGCATTCAAGATTACCCGGATTAGGGATAGTTATGAAACGTTTATTAATTATTTTTTGGTATTCGATGGAGGTTGTTCCTGAAAAAGGTATTTGCAGATTTTTTGCTCCCAAAGGGATCGAATGGCCATCTTTATTGAGCAATAGGTAATTTTGAAAATGAAGAGTGGTACTGGATATTGGTGAATTGGGAATATCTGAACGAATCATCAATGCAAGATCAAACATAGTCATTTGATCTACCGAAATGGGTTTTCCATCGGTTCGGGTAATAGCAATATCAAGACCATCTTCACGATAGAAGACACTTTGGTAAGTGGTATTGAGGAAAGGATGATCCATGAATTTTACAGGATTATTTCCGTTAAGCCAAGTTACAATTGTTGTGTCAAATCGAATGGAAAAACCCAAGCCATAAACAGGTTCATTGCTAGGGTTTGAAAAATTAAATCGCCCTAAGATTGGGCTACCATTTCCTATAATGCTGTCCGGCCCTGTCCAACTATTATAGATACGTTCTATGTGTAGTTCCTGGCCTAGTTCATTGCTTCCACCCCAATGAAGATAGCCCGGTCGTGTTCGATATATATTCTTCGAAACAACTTCAGCATCCTTAATGGAAATCAGACCATCACCATTTGCGTCTGTATGTTTTGTGTTGGCAGACAGGCTATCTTTTAAGGTCCAATTATCGGATAGTAAGGGAACCCATCCAAAAAACAATGCCGGCCTTGCAGGTCCACTGAATCCATTGCGCACACCAAAAGCCAGAATATCCAAATTATTCACCATTCCATTATTATCCAGATCTCCGGGCCATACACAATCTGTTGCGCACATTTGGGGATGCACACCTGTAGATTTAAAGCCATTGTCAAAAATTAATTGAATTTCCGGCAATCTACTCAAGGCATAATCCACTTGTTCTGAAGGCAATAATCCGTTCTTTTGATGTACTGAGTACGCAGAATATACTTTTATGGATTCGCCGGGATGAAGTGAGTCCGTTATTTGGGAACTGGCCAGAATTCCGAAATTTTCTGGCTGAACTGTCAGGGATTTTGCCGACCATCCATTAAGTTGGGACGGTGGGGAATGGAAATGAAATGTTGTTTCAGGTCCGTTGGTTTGGTAACCATTGCCATCAGCATTCAATGTTATCTACATCAAAAAAAGGAGCCATCTCTTGGTCCGGAAGCAAAAGGCCAGTTAGCTGATTAAAATATGGATTACCTCGGCCTGGCCATTCTAATAATCCACGGGCGGGTTCACTGGTGAGCAAACCATCATCCATCAAGTCAGCTCTAAGTGCCAGAATATCCCAACCAAAAACCATTCACACCTTATTCCAATTGGCGTCAGGTGCAAGGTTGGCCGAAAAAGGATTGGGATTGTAATCATTCTGCTGTGCATATCTGGTGGCGGCGACCATTAGTTCTCCTACGTTATTTCGGGCACTCAGCCAAGTACCTTGTTTAAATAACGTATAAGGACTATCACCTAAATAGGTTGTGTTTACGGGATATTTAATGCCTGGAAAACCAAATGCAGCTCCTTTGGTATGCATGGTCGCCATTAAATAATTTGTTTGAATGGTGGAGCCAACACCGGGCAACACCATTTGTCCATGACTAATCAATGGGCTTAACAGCACCAAGAAAATATTGAAATTACGGATGGATAACCTGGGATTTGATTTGAATACGGGGTTGATAGGGTTATTCATAACTTAGTAATCGGAGAACGACAAGTGCAAATCTACGGAAACAAGTGAATAACACATATGGGCGCTCCCGACTAAAAATGTTAGTTGACGACATATGGGCATATTAGCAACAATGTCAAGCTTCCCTTTGCAATAAATTTGAATGTTTTTAGCAATTATTAATAACTTCGATAAACTATCAGTTGTGAAACGTCGTGTTACATGCCAAATTGGTCGGCTATGGCTGCAATCAATGATTGTTGCCATTCTTTTAAGCAATATTTATTCTGAGATGCATGCTCAAACCCTTTCATGGGCAAAAAGCATGGGTGGAATATTATTTGATGAAGGATATGCAATTGCAGTTGGTGCCGATGGCAGTGTGTATACGACAGGATATTTCTATACAACAGCCATGTTTGACTCATTAAATACAATTAAAACGACCGGTATATCGGATATGTTTATTTCTAAGTCGGATGCATCAGGCAATCTTCTATGGGTTAAATCTATTGGCGGGGCATTTGCATATGTAGCTGGAACCGCAATAGCTCTAGATGATAAGGATAATGTCTTTTTGACAGGTTATTATACTGAAGATGTGGATTTTGATCCAGGGCCAGATACATTTTATCTTCTAAGTACAAATGAAGATGTAAATATTTTTTTATGTAAATTAGATGCCAATGGACAGTTTGTCTGGGCCAAAAATATGTCCGGCAATGGAATTGGTTCAAAAATTAAACTTGATTCCATAGGGAATATATATTTGATGGGTAATTATGAAGGATCGGTCGATTTTGACCCGGGTCCTACCGTTTATTCCATAACTTCTGCAGGCCTTCTAGATCAATTCATTTGCAAACTGGATACATCCGGTCAATTTATTTGGGTTAAAAGTTTAATAAATGATGATTTCGGTGTGAATATGGCCATGGATGTAGATGATTTTGGAAATTTATATATTGTCGGAAACTTTAATAATTCAGTTGATTTTAATCCAGGACAAAATGTTTTAAACTTATTATCAAATGGCCAAAATGAAATTTTCATTTGCAAATTAAGTAAGGATGGAAACTTTATATGGACAAAAACTATAGGTGGGGGAAAAGACAACCGAAGTTTTGATATTGTTTTAGATGGTTTGACAAATGTGTATATATCTGGATTTTTTAGAGATACAGTAGATTTTGATCCTGGTCAGGGAAGTAATGTCCTTGTATCACTATCTGGACCATCTTTTTATATTGTCAAATTAGATTCGAATGGAAATTTTAAATGGATAGAGGATATTAAAGGTCCGATAAATTGTCGCGATATATATTTAGTTGTCGACGCAATGGAGAATATCATTGCGACGGGCACATTTCAAGGCATGGTAGATTTTAACTTGGGGCCTGGTGTTCCTCCCTATGTTTCAGCTGGTAATTTAGATGTTTTTGTCAGTAAATATGATTCCGAAGGCACCGTGATGTGGGCGGGAGTTATTGGAGGTCCAAATACTGATATTTCGAATGCTATTGCTTGTGATCAAAATGGAAATATCTTCATTACCGGTTTATATAATGCTACAGCTGATTTCGATTTAGGGCAGGGAACTTATTTAATGACATCAGCGGGTAGAGATGACATTTATATCCTGAAAATGACCGGATCGACGGTAGGTACAAACCAAGAAGTGAAGTCCCTATTTGGAATCCGTTTTTATCCCAATCCGGTTCAAGGACATATTACGATAGATGCAACATCAAATCTTGATTTGCTGTTGTACAATCTTCATGGACAAGTAGTTCTATCTAGAAAAGTGCAATTGGGGAAGTCATTTATCGATCTTGACCGGTTTGAAGCAGGAATTTATTTTTTAAAGTCAACAAATTTAAGTGGAATCACTTTTATTGAAAGATTGATTATATCGAAATGATTGGATTTTGATCGGTATCTAATCAATTTCGGAAGGATATTCTATTACAGCAAAAGGATGTTAAGTATTATTTTGGAGACTTTTTGTGCAATACTAATTGGCAATTGATTTAGTTTTAACTGATAAATAAGGTTTGTCCAACACGGCGATTGACGATGAACCCTGAATTCAAGTCGCAAATGCAACTTTGGGTTAGTAAAAAATTTCACGTTTCCAATTCTTGTATTGTTAGTGAACCATTCAGTATTTGGCTTATTCTTCCAGGCAATCTCCCAATTTTGAAAACTTGTCATTACCTTACGGCTTTGAAACAACTCATCATGGGCCGGATACTAATTGTACTTGTAAGCGTTTTTTGTTTTGGATGTGCAGATATGCCGGAGGAATATCCATCCTCATCCGGGCCTGGAAAACTGCCTAAGGATATCCTTTTTATGCAGCGGGCTTATCCCTTTGGTGAGATTGAAAAGGATGCCTATTCGGATGCTATGGCGTGGCAAAAGACAAATGAGTCGAATAGGAACAATGCAAGAGAATGGGAATTGGCCGGCCCCATTAACATCGGCGGTCGCATTACAGATATCGAAATTCCCTCGGACCAACCGGACACCTATTACATCGGCGCCGCCAGCGGTGGCATTTTTAAATCAACGGATGCCGGTGAAAGCTGGATCCCTCTCTTCGATGACCAACCTATGCTTTCCATTGGCGATCTTGAAATTTCAACAGCTAATAATCAGGTCATTTGGGCCGGGTCAGGTGAACCCAACGCCGGTGGTGGTTCCCTGGCTTATGATGGGAATGGGGTTTTTAAAAGTGTCGATGGCGGTGCTACCTGGGTGCATAAAGGATTGCCTGAGGTGGGCAGTATTGCGAAGGTAAAAATGGATCCCAACGACGATCAGACCCTTTTTGTAGCGGCAATGGGACCACTCTTCAGAAATGATACCAACAGAGGTCTTTATAAAACTACGGATGGTGGAGAGAGTTGGGAAAAAGTACTTTATATCAGCGATTCGACAGGCGTCATAGATATAGCTATGCATCCTGAGAATGGAGATATAATCTATGTGGCCTGTTGGGAACGGATCCGCAGGCCTTATGCCCGCAAGTACGGAGGGGCTACATCGGGAATATACCGTACACTGGACGGAGGTAATACCTGGTCTGAACTAAGCTCCGGATTACCTTCAAATCCTTCGCAGAAGGGGCGAATTACGCTTGATATTTCTAAATCAAGTCCCGATGTATTGTATGCAGGATATACAGATGCGATGGGGAATGTTGAAGGGATGTACCGCACGAATAATGGCGGCAATACCTGGACCACCTTGAATTCAGATGACTTGGTCAATTCCGGCTTCCAATATTGGTTTGAGGGTGTTTTTGTTGATCCGTCCAATGAGGATATTATTTACAATCTCGGAATTATTGTCCAAAAATCGATTGATGGTGGACAGACGTGGTTTAAAGCATTCACCAATACACATGTCGATCATCATGCCTTAGCTTTTAATCCCGCCATACCCGGTGAGGTTCTGTTGGGAAATGACGGCGGATTCTATAAAAGTCCGGATGAGGGTATAACAGCTGTTAAAAACCGCACACTGCCCATAACACAGTTTTATCGGTTTCATGTGGATCCCCAAAATGCAAACAAAATATATGGTGGGGCACAGGACAACAGTACCATGCGTACCACCACGGGAGGCTTGGATGACTGGAAAATAATATATGGCGGGGATGGATTCCAACCGTTGGTGGACCCTACAAATACGGAGGTGATTTACGCCTTGTCGCAGTATGGTGAACTTGGTAAATCCATTAATAATGGCTCCAATTTTTCTAAGGTAAAAAATGGCATAGCATCCGGTGATCGAAAAAATTGGGATACGCCCATTGCGTTTAATCCGATGAATGCGCAAGTACTCTATTATGGTGCCAATCGATTGTATAAAACGATTGATGGGGCTGCAAACTGGTCGGCTATTAGTCCGGATTTATCGAATGGTCCATATAGTGGTAATCTGGTTTACGGCACCATCATTTCGATAAGTGTTTCTAAACTGGATAGTTTGATCATTTATGCAGGCACAGATGATGGCAATGTCTGGGTAACCCAGGACGGGGGGACAAATTGGTCCAATATTTCAACTGATCTGCCAAATCGCTGGGTAACCAAGGTATTGGCATCCCAGGATGATGTTGACGAGGTATTTGTTACATTTTCGGGATATCGATATGGAGAGGATTTTGGTCATATTTATAAAAGTATAAATGCCGGAATGAGCTGGCTGGATATTTCTGGCAATCTGCCGGATGTGCCCGTAAATGATATTGAAAAGGATATGTGGGGCAATTTGTTTATTGCTACGGATATCGGTGTATTATCTTCCTATGACGAAGGATTGAGTTGGGAACCGCTGGGTATAGATTTGCCCTCCGTGGTCGTAACAGACCTGCATATCCATGAACCATCAGAAACATTATATGCTGCGACATACGGAAGGTCTGCCTATAAAATTGATATTTCGGGCAACATTCTGAATACATCGAATACTTCAGATGCGGATGCAATGAATCTATTTCCCAATCCGGCTTCTGACTACGTCACCATTACTGCAAGGGGTATTACTTCAGATTACCGGATAAACATCTATGATCTGACAGGTCGAATGGTGATGGAAAAAAAATGTATGCGCAATTCTGTCCTCCACCAGATACCCTTGAGCAACCTGGCAACAGGTATCTATTTCGTGGCGATTCATGCCAAAAACAATCAGCTCATAAAAAAATTGATTATTGAGTAAAGACTTTACCAAAAAGCATTAAACCTAATTCGTGCAAATTCGTGATTTTAATTCGTGTTAATTCGTGATTTTAATTCGTGCAAATTCGTGATTTTAATTCGTGTAAATTCGTGGTTAAAAGTACGTCGATAAACCAAAACTGAACCCCCCTGTTAATGCTGGTGGATTGCCCAATAGATCCTGTTGTTGCTGATAGCGATAATTCAAACGAAATATGGTTTGAGTACTGGGTCGGAAGCTAAGTGCGGGCAGAATGCTCCACAAATGATCGCTGATATTGCCACCCGTTTCGCGGAATGTGCCTACGTTCCAGTCTACATATTCCATGCGGCAGGCCACGTTGAAGACCGCATCGTCCCAGCCAAGAATACTTCTTTTTAAAACTGGCTGTACGATATCAATAAATCCCCCATGTTGCTTGTTGCCATATTGTTGGCTATAATTTTCCGGCACCTGCACATATATCCAAGCCCATTCGCCGGTAATAAATGTTTGAGAACCCGGAATTATGGTGTTGAAATCAATGGCATAAATGGCACACCTCCGTTTGTCATCAAGTTTGATGCCATCGCTTTGGTGGGAATTATAGATGCCCCCCATATAGGATAATCCTATTTCGCCCAACATATTATGACGTACCGCTATTTTACCTGATAGGAGAGGTGAGCCACTGGCACTTTCTTCAAAACGGCCGGCATTATTTTTGGCTGCTGGCAGGAAGGTTTTATTTTCTTCATTGGCTATAATTGATCCATCAAATCCTCCACTCAGGTAGGCTTCGTAACCTATCATCCATTGATCTGTAAATGTTTTGCCAAAGATGCCAAAGCCGGCATTACTCCAGGTAGATGGTAGCATTTGTGTCGCTGAAATTGGTCGATCTGTAAATTCCCATTTGGGCCCATCATGGTTTTGATTAAAGGCACCAATCGGATTCATCA
>JBBQMA010000020.1:0-12336 GCA_038328415.1 Chitinophagales bacterium
CAAAACTCAAACACAGAAATTGGTGCCAACAACTAAACTGACGAACCCGATAGTTTCCCTGGTAGCGTTCGACGCATCGGTTAAACTCCTCAGGATGAATCAGGTCCATCAACTGGGCGAAAATATATTTACCTTTAATCATAGCTGCTCACTTTTTGAGCAGCAGGATACGCAATTGAAATCGTTCACAAGAAAAAAACGCTGTAATTGCCTGATTCACATATTGTTATAGCGGTTTTTTAAAACCTTAACCGGACACTACTGGTACTACCTTATATACTGTAAGCTTTTTTCGAATAACCTAACAGCTTCGTGACGGTAGGCAAACCGAAAAAACGTTCACTCAAAATCGCCACAAAGGCAGAAAGGTCCACACTGATGATTTAAGACTTAGTAAATAACAGGTCATACCTTCTGCGTTCTACGTGCTACACCATCACTTCATACTAAAATCCATTCCAACACAACCCTGGCTTCAAAACGCAGATCGGCGGGATCGATTTCCAGCGGTGCGGCTGATTTCATGGCCATCATATGTACATCAAGTCCGCCGCTGACGGCGACTTGTGTAGGGGTGAACTGAATCGCTTGCATGGCACCCAGCTTTACGGATGCAGCGGCAGCAAGCGCTGAGGCATTTTCACGGGCTACGGCAACGGCCGCCGCCAAAGCCTGCAAACGAATGGGTTGGTCATTATTTAACCCAAACTGGAGATTAAATTCTGCTTTGCTTTCAGAGCGGCTCAATGCCGCCAACACTTCGCTGAGCCGTGCTTTATCCATGGGCATATCAATCGACAGGTTTTGGGCAGCACGATAGCCACGAAAAACCTGCTGGCCCTCGTGATAATCGTATTCCGGATTGACACTGAAGTGACCGGTCTTTAATTGCTCGGCTAGAAAACTACAACTCATCAGGTCCACCTTGAGTTGCTTTACCCTCAGGGCCAGGCCATCCAGACAATCTTTATACTGCTTGTGTGGCTCCTGGATGCTGAATGAAAGCGTGATCCGGTCGGCCGGCGCAGTGACCACGCCCGTGCCTTCTACCTTGATGTAGGGATGTTGGGTGCCCATTATTTCTGTTTATTGGAAATCTACTAATTCGATATCGAAGATCATAACCGCGTTGGCCGGTATTTGTGGCGACTGTGGACTGGGTCCATATGCTAAACCGGAAGGAATCAGCAGCACGCCCTTTCCTCCTTTTCGAAAAAGCGTAATGCCTTCTTTCCAGCCCTTTATCACCTGGTTGAGATAAAAGGACAGCGGAACTCCGGCGTCTGATTGATCGAAAACAACCCCATTTGGGTAATATCCACGGTAAGCCACCGTGACATAACTGGTTGCGTTGGGATAATTCAGTCCGCTGCCCTGATCCGTAATTATATAATGTAATCCGGAAGCTGTTTTTTCTGCGGTGAGTCCCTTGGAAGTTAGATATTCATTAATGATGAGGATGTCCGCTTCCAATTGTTTGCCAGCGGTATCATCCTCCTTTCCGCAGGATAAAAAACTCAATAAACCCATAGTGTATAAGAATAAACGCATGTATGTCGATTTGGGCCAAAGATAACAAAGAATGAAGACCAGGAGGACCGACGGATTGTTAGTTGGTCGCAGGTCGTTGGTCGTTGTTGATTTTATCAATTGACCTTGCCTAAACCCTAAACTCATAACCCTGCCTTTCTTCGACGGCAAGCTCCGAACGCATAACCTCATAAATACAGATGAGCGAGATGTTGTTCTTATTATCGAAAAATCAAAATAACGGAATAACGGATCACCGTAATAACCTGCTTCCTTAAGACCGTTAAACGGTAACCCAATCGCCTTACTGCGACAACAAGAGTCCCATTACACTTTCCAACTATCGGGCAAAGTCAATCACCGACACCTCCTCTTCTACGGGTAAAACATCACTCAGCTTGAACACAACACCAATCTGTGGAATCACCATATTTGTCGTGGCCCTTACTGGATCAAAAACACTGAACGGATCGTCTTCAAATGCCACTGGATCTACAGGATCCTGCAACTTGTAAAAGCGGACTTCTTTGCCGATCAGGTAGGAACATTTTAAATCCAGAGCCAACCAGGAATTGAAAAAAAAGAGAACCCCTGCCGAGCCGCCATATCCCAGGGTCCACTCCCCATCGGTTTCTGTATCCACTTCCTGCCATTCATTACTGTTCACTGGTTGTTGCTGCAGCCGTTTGGACCGATAAAAGTTTTTAAATCCAATCAGTCCCTCTGCATACGGCCGCATTACACCCGCGCTGGGCATCAGCCGTAAACCCCCATAACCGGAAAAAATATTACTGCCTACCCGCAATCGATAATCCTGAAGAAATCCCCCGGGTAAAGGCACCTTAAAATCCCTCCGAAATTGCTCCAACCCGAGCAGGGAAAGATTTAATCCGGCATACACCGGAAGATTAGGACTCAAACGGAAATATAGATCAAGATCCCCGCCAAAGCCTATTTGATCATAGGCGTCCGCAAACTCGCCCTGCGGCACACCCACCTGAAAATGAACCCCGACCAAACCGATCTCCTTTTGACCGTTAACAAACGGAATGGTATACCAAAAACACAGGAGCAGAATAACGTAACGCATCTTTTTTCCCAAAGATAAACACCCCCCCCGGATTTCCGATTTTTAAAGGAACGTTAAAATCAGCTCTATTAGAAAATTCTAATGTCGGTATGCAGCCCTTGATCCTGCCTACAATATAGAAAGCAAACGATTTAAAAGTCGTTCGTAGGAAACATAAAAACCCCTTCCAATTTTAGGAGAATTCCCAAAAAAATGCGTACTTGCAGAGTACTTTTGGCGAAGGCTGCCCTCCAGGTAGTGTCTCGCCCTGCTAACTATTTATATATGTCTCGCAATATCAGTGAGTTATCAGGAAGAAAAGGGCTGACAGACAACTTGTTTTCCCGCATTGGTGAACTCTCGCTTGCCGAGGGGGCACCGGATAAAGACCAACTTGAACAACTCGCGCAGGAATTCCTGGTAGGAACGGCCACAGCCTATGGCACATCTACATTTTATGACTTTACCAAACCGGAAAACAGAGGAAAAAAGGTATATGTCTGCAATGGCAGCGCCTGTCTTTGTGCCGGAACCCAGGAAGACCTGCACGGGGAGTTGGAAGGTTTTTTTAAACCGGAAGAAATAGGGCACATGACCTGTCTGGGTCGATGTTACGAAAACCGCGCGTTCCATTACCAGGGCCTCAATTATTCCGGCAAATCGGCTTCGGATCTGGGAGCGCTTTTTGAAAAACCTGTAGCCCGCTATAATGGCTATCCGGTTCGAAGCCGGGGTACAGCCGTCCTTACCGCAGCTTATGAAAACGGCCCTGTTTTGGAGCAGCGGCTTCGCTCCCTGCTCCATCGTCCTGCCACGGAAGTATTAGCTGAAATTGAAGCGTCCCGTCTTCGCGGTCGCGGAGGCGCAGGATTTCCGATCAGCATGAAACTCGACTTTTGCCGGAAAGTCGCCAGCACAGACAAATTCGTCATCTGCAACGCCGATGAAGGCGACCCCGGCGCATTTTCCGACCGCTACCTCCTGGAAGAACGCACGGAAGCCCTGCTTGAAGGCATGATCATCGCTGGCTATGTCATCGGAGCTACTTGGGGTGTCGTTTATATTCGGGCTGAATATCCCGAAGCCGTCCTGAAAGTCGAGGAGCAAATCAGGGATTTTTACGATCGGAATTTATTGGGCGAAAATATATTGGGGACCGGCTTAAACTATCATATCCGGGTCATCCACGCCCAGGGTTCATATATCTGCGGTGAAGAAACAGCGCTGATAAATTCCATCGAGGGGCAGCGTCCGGAAGTGCGTGTGCGGCCACCTTACCCTGCCGTTTCCGGCTTGTTCAATAAGCCCACAGTCGTCAATAATGTCGAGACCCTGGCCTGCCTACCCTGGATACTCCAACATGGCGGTAACGCATACAGTGCTCTGGGAACCGAAAAGTCCAGCGGTACGAAATTGGTCAGCCTGGATAGCTTTTTTAACAATCCGGGCATCGTAGAAGTGGAAATGGGTACCCCATTGCGGACCGTTGTGGAGGTGCTGGGCGGTGGCTTCAGGGCGCCTGTTAAGGCCTTGCATATTGGCGGCCCGCTGGGGGGCATGGTGCCTGTGAGCCAGATCGATGAGCTGACCGTTGACTTTGAGTCTTTTGTCAAAGGGGGCTTTCTCCTCGGTCATGCCTCCGTGGTGTCCATCCCGGAATCCATGCCGTTGATCAGCTATCTGGCCCATCTATTCGAGTTTGCTTCATACGAAAGTTGTGGAAAATGTTTTCCCTGCCGCCTGGGTACCAAACGCGCCGAAGAGATGCTGCGCAAAGCAGAAGATGGTAGTTATAAGATTGACCCCGTCCTTTTTGATGATTTATTGTTCACGCTCCAGACCGGATCCTTGTGTGCACATGGTGGAGGTATTCCCCTCCCTGTCCGCAATGCATTGCACTGGTTTAACGATGAACTGAAAAGCTATTTTGCCTAAACCTGAGATTAAACCTATACCGACATGGCTATACCCCATATCGCAAAATTCACAAGTGCTTACGCTCCGAAAACGAACGGTCAACCCAGGCAATACGCGTATGTGAACGGCCAGGCCTATGCCGTGGAGCCCGGCGAAACGGTGCTCCAGTTCCTGCGCCGTGCCAAAGGTCAGGATTATGTGCCCACGCTGTGTGATGCACCCAATCTCGATCCCTTTGGTTCCTGCCGTGTGTGTAGTGTGGATGTGGCCATGCAGGCCGACGGCCCTTCCCGGATGGTCGCCTCCTGCCATACGCCCATGCAAGCGGGTATGCATATCCAGCCGCATAGTGCCAATGTGCAGCGACTGCGAAAAAACATCATCGAACTGGTTCTCACCGATCATCCGCTGGACTGCCTCACTTGTGAAGCCAATGGCAATTGTGAATTGCAGGATGTCGCGGCTAAAGTCGGGGTCCGCGATGTGCGGTATCCCGAGGGCGCCAACCATCTAGACCGGCAAAAAGATCTCAGTCATCCCTATATGGTGTCTGACCTGAGTAAATGCATCAATTGTTATCGTTGTGTCAGGGCTTGCGATGAAGTACAGGGCCAGCTCGTGCTGAGTATGTCGGGAAGGGGTTTTGACAGCAAAATCATTAAAGGGGCCGACCAGTCCTTTTTTGACTCCGATTGTGTGAGTTGCGGCGCTTGTGCGCAGGCCTGTCCGACCTCCGCGATTTCAGATGTGTATCAATCCAAATCCATTCGGGCCACCGAAAAAACCCGCACCGTCTGCACCTATTGCGGCGTCGGCTGTAATCTGGACGTATCCAGTACCGGCGGTGAAATATTGAGCATCCAGGCGCCTTATGATGCAGAAGTCAATCAGGGACACACCTGCCTGAAAGGACGGTACGCCTTCCACTTCTACGATCATCCTGACCGGCTCCGGACGCCGCTCATCCGTCGCAATGGCGAACTTGAACCGGCGACCTGGGACGAAGCCTATGACTACCTCACGGACAAGCTCCAGAGTATCCGGGCAGAACATGGCCCGGACGCCATTGCCGGTATTTCCTCGGCCAGGGCAACGAATGAGGAGAATTACCTGATGCAGAAGTTTATCCGCTCGGTCATCGGCACCAATAATATTGACTGCTGTGCGCGGGTTTGTCATTCACCCACAGCCCTGGGTATGCAGCGGACATTCGGTACAGGCGCTGCCACCAATTCTGTGGAGGATATCAAATATACCGACTGCATCCTGATCATTGGGGCCAATCCCACAGATGCCCATCCGGTCACGGGGGCTAAATTGAAGCAGTTTGCCATGAAAGGCAAGCCCTCCATTGTCATAGATCCACGCCGTACGGAGATGGCACGTTATGCCACCTATCATCTGGCCTTGCGTCCCGGCACGAATGTGGCCATGCTCAACATGTTTATGTATTACATCATCAGCAACGGGCTGGTGGACGAAAATTTTGTGAATACCCGTACGGAAGGGTACAAGGAATTCATGGAGGGCATCATGAATATCGACCTGGATGAGACCGAAAAAGTAACAGGCGTAGATCGCCACCTCGTTGAAAAGGCCGCCATCGCCTATGCCACGGCACCCAATGCCATGTCCTTCCATGGACTGGGTGTGACGGAGCATTCACAGGGCACCTTCACGGTCATGCAAATCGCTGACTTGGCCATGCTGACCGGAAATATCGGCCGGCCGGGGGTTGGGGTGAATCCGCTGCGCGGACAAAACAACGTGCAGGGTGCTGCCGATATGGGTTGCCAGCCGCATCAGGGTGCGGGTTATTTTGAAGTGGCGCTTCCGGAGGTGATTGAGCGCTATGAAAAGCATTACGGTGTGCCGCAACCCACTGCGGCAGGCAAAAAAATACCGGAAATGTTTGATGCTGCCATTGAAGGACAATTGAAAGCGCTCTGGCTCATCGGCGAAGATGTGGTCCAGACCGATCCGAATACCGCCAAGGTGATGCGGGCCATGGAAAATCTGGAGCTGCTGGTGGTGCAGGAATTATTTATGACCGAGACCGCACGCATGGCGGATGTGGTGCTGCCGGCCTCTTCCTTCCTGGAGAAAAGCGGCACATTTACCAATGCGGAACGTCGAGTACAACGCGTCAACGCAGTTATAGCCCCGCTCCCTGGCACTAAGCCGGACGGTCAGATCATTGCAGAGATGATGAACCGTATGGGATTTCCGCAAGCAGCGTATACTGCGGAGGGCGTCCTCGAAGAGGTCTCTCGAGTGGTACCCTTTTTTGCAGGGATCCGCTGGGACGAACTGGGCGAAAACGGCAAACAGTGGCCCGTAGCGGTCGGCGGTCAGGACACCCAGATATTGCATACCGAAACCTTTAAACGGGGCAAGGGTAAATTCTTCTTTACCGATTGGCGCGAGAGCGACGAACTGACCGAAAATAGAAAGGACTATCCCTTCATCCTGACCACAAACAGGGAACTGGAGCACTACAACTGCGGTGCCATGACCCGCCGTACCGGCAACGTAGATATCCTGACTGAGGACAGTCTGCTCATCCATCCCGATGATGCCAGGACCTATATGATAGAAGATGGCGACATGATCTGCATCGAATCGCCTCGCGGCAAGGTGGACATCCGCGCCAAAGTGACCGACGAAGTGCGGACTGGTGTACTAAGTACGACCTTCCACTTCCCGGAGATCATGGTCAACAACCTGACCTCTGACGAACACGACTCCGAAGCCAAGTGTCCGGAATACAAGGTGGTAGCAGTACGGATCAGGAAGAGTAAAGGGAAGTACAAGGAGGGGAAGGTGATGGGGTAGACCAACCTTTTGTAACTGGAAAGGAAGAATACGGATCAACAAATGTGTGCATAAGCTGAAAGGTCCTTTCTCACAGACTAAGCGTTGAACTTTATGCCTGGAAGGATATAGCTTTTCACCGGACAATCAGCTTTTTGAGGCCGAGGATAAAGCCGGATTCATCCTGCAACTCAACAATATACAAACCCGCCGCCAGACCGAATGACGGTATTTCATGACTATTTGCAAAGGACGGCAACACACCCCTATAGACTTCAATCCCTGAAGCGTGAAGTAGTCTAACCCGGACCTCCTTATCATGGATAAAAGAGCCATCAAGCTCCAGGCGAACAACGTGGCTTGCAGGATTGGGATACAATTGCCAAGTACCTTGTTTGCTCAGGTCTTCTGTAGGAACAAGACCTAAACAAGGGTTTTCAATATTCCATTTCAGGGGCAAGTGTCGTACCAACATTAATGAAGCCTCTCCTGTTGTATCATTATTCAAGTTAACCGTATATTTATTATACCATTCCCAAGGATCATCAGGACCTGGCACCACAAACAGACTATCCTCCGCCAAACATTGGGTATATGGAAAATTATCCGGATCAAGATGCCAGTCAAATAGGTGAATCATTGTTTCATGCAAGGCAAGCTAGGAATGTGTTCTGCAAACGTCCTGATATGCTGGCATATCCCATCTGACGGTGACCGGATTATGTTTTGCGTAAATATAAATACCAACAGGAGAAGTAATAAAACAGTTATTTTCATCCGAACTAAGCTTGTGTGCCCGGGTAATTTTCTTTTTCATAAAGGGCCTATATTCTGACCAGGAATAGAAAAAATTTAATGCATGCGATATCCTTACTTCAAAAATACTGTCAAAAGGCGTTTCAATGAATACCTCGCCAAATTGCGGGTTAAGGGTATCCCATTTTGCATCAGGGTCATAGCCTACTATAACAGAATCTGTATTCCCAACAGCATCAGTGAACCAGATGGTGGTCTGGAACTAGGGTGTCTGTTGGGCAAGGAGCGAAAATGGTATCCATATAAGGAACAGGAAAGTGTGTTTCATGACATTCAGTTTTTGATCAGGATAATGGAAGTGGCCTGCCCGTTGACGAGAAATATCAGGAACCGGTGACCAGTGGTCCATGTTGATGTTTGGAAATTGACGGTATATGTTCCGGCGTTTTTGGTGCCTTCATCAATAAACACATTAGCATAAACGCCAGTTGTAGGATTCAACACATAAATCATTACATCGGCCGTATCAAATATTTCACAGTCAATTTGGTGATCATTGGAAATAGGATTGGGTATTACATCTACTTGTATATTAGCATCTTAAATACTTGTGCCACAGTCTTCAGGAGTTTCAATGATACGTTCATAAGTTGCTACTTCATCACAGGCATTCCTAAAGAACTACCCATGTTAGAAGAACAAATCATGGTAATCCTTTAATCCTATGAATCCTGAATCAGACATCTACCCGCTCCTAAAAGTAACAAGCCTCGCCGGCGATCCAGACGATGGCCGTAAGCGCCATGTCTTGATGGAGACCCACAGCGTCTCCAATGAGGCGGTGCCGGACCGAATAAGTTGTCATCAACTTCAAGGCCATACACTAGGTACAAGGCAGAGTATAGCTCTTTGTAAAATATTATCTATTTGAGGCACATCAGAATGGAAATTGAGAAAGACTGTAAAAATTATTTTGGACGCCTGTGGTGGTCCATAATTCGTAATTTGCTTAACTTTATCCGGAGATTGCCGGGATATTTGGCTGCCACATGGCAAACGATTCTGCCTGGTCGCTATTATCAATAGAAATACATTGCACCTTCAAATAAATAATCCACTATGGGAAAATTAGCAGAAATTAAGACAAAAGAAAACGACGACAGTGTGGAGGATTTCATCAATGGTGTGCAGGATGAACAAATGCGTCAGGACAGTTTTGTGTTGCTTCATCTCATGCAGAAGGCAAGTAAGGAACAACCCAAAATGTGGGGTGGCTCCATGATTGGATTTGGCATCAAACGGTATAAGAGTCCGGCTACCGGACGAGAGGTCGACTGGTTCAAAATCGGTTTTTCACCCCGGAAGGCCAATCTTTCGTTACATTTAATCGCCAACTTCAAAGAGCATGAAGCCGCTCTAAATAAATTGGGCAAACACAAAACAGGCGCAGGGTGTCTTTACATCAAAAAACTGAGTGATATTGACCTCGGGGTTTTGGAGGCATTGATTCAGGCTTCGTTGAACGAGAAGTGAGATTAGTCAATTACCTTAACAGCCATTTCTGTTTGTGTATTCCGGAGTGACTGACCCCTTTAATCCGGATTACACATTATCGGAATGCTTGTGCTTGATCATTAAATCCGGAGAAATGCCATTCTTGCGATATTCCTACTTTATTTACTGACTTTTACACTTACATTTATGACTAAGGCAATATGCACATGCTTTTTTAGCCTGGTCTTCTTATACCAATCTTATGCCCAGTGCGCATCAACTATCATCTGAATCCGTTCACACCGTCGCCATTAAAAAGGATGGCACCCTATGGGCTTGGGGAAACAATGAGTACGGGCAATTGGGAACCGAAGATTTTACAAACTATATTATGCCTGTTGAAATACCCTGTCCGCTAAGTAATATTGAAAATAATAACACACAAATTGAATTGAATTTTTATCCAAATCCTGCAACAGGCTCTTTAAATGTTTATTTGGATCCAATGTTGTCCGGCATATTTGAATATGATATCGTTTCCTTGAGTGGTCAATTAGTTGCATCAGATACTTTTTCAGGTGAACAATTAACCATATCTCTTGCAAACCTTCCCAATGGGGCTTACCAATTCCTATTAAAATCAACACCTGGCAGGTGTAGTAAAATGTTTGAAAAGTTCTAGTCGATTATAACACTAAGTACTATTTGGCCCCTCATCTAGGTATCTCCAAGCCACTTAAATTGAATTCATCGACCTTTTAAAATCAAGCTATGCGCTTTTCTCTTGCCATATCCAAAGACAGAAACCCTTTTCAGACCAACCCTTGGTTATGGCTCTTCACCACCGTATTTGCCATGATCTGGGCTAACACATACCTAGGGACCACCGATATAAATAACTGGTTGCTCGAAAATGTCCTAACGTTTCTGTTTATAATCTTTGTCCTTATCACGTTCCGGCGGTACCAGTTTAGCGACCTGTCGTATCTGCTCATCTGTGTGTACATGTGCCTTCACGTCTATGGCTCGAAATATACGTATGCCGAAAATCCGTTTGGATATTGGCTGCAAGACTATTTTAATACTTCAAGAAATCACTATGACCGCATTGTGCATTTTAGTTTCGGGTTTCTGTTAGCCTACCCCATGCGGGAAATATTCCTGCGATGGTTTAAATACCCTAAGCTGGTATCCTGGGTACTGCCTATAGAAATCACCCTCTCGGTAAGCGCCTTTTATGAATTAATCGAATGGGCCGTGGCCGATGTATTTTTCAAGGCGCAGGGCGACGCCTACCTGGGCACACAAGGCGATATATGGGATGCCCAAAAGGATATTTTCCTGGCATTCTCCGGTGCGATATTAGCCACAACAATCGTCTCCTTGATTAAAAAGACATTCAACATTTATGAAAAGGAGCCATTCTAACACCTATTCAAAAACATTATTTTTCTAGTCTTTCGCCGGAATCAGTCACCATATTTCACATCTCTTTGATCCGATTTGTTCCGGATACCTTACCTTCACAATTCAAGAAAAGTTGTAGAATGTAGAACGTAGAATGTAGAATGAAAAAACAAGCAAGTCGTTCATCCTGGACCTGCCCGCAGGCAGGTGATATAATCCTCCAAATACCTGAGCGATTATCTCTGGTTGTTTGTTGTTCTAAACGCTAAACTGCCCAAATAAACGTATAAACTCATAACATCATGACCAAAAAATACCTAATCACCTTACTCTTCATTTCAACCGCTTACTACCTCCACGGCCAGGGCTGCAGCGATGCCGGCTTTTGCACGGTGAACAGCTTCCAACCCGCCGGAACGGATGGTCCTGCCGAATACAATAATCAATTAAAAATAGGCGCCAGCTATGGCCTTGCCGACTATGACATAGCCGTAGGTGGATTTTACCTTGAATACAATAGGCAGATAACCCAAGCCATTGGTCTGGACGCCAAAATAACAACACTATCCCAAACGGGCAATGATGTTTCCGTGTTTGATATCTCAGATCTATACCTGAATGTCAATTATAATTTCTCCGAAAAATTACGGCTTACCCTTGGTGTGAAGGTGCCACAAACAAATGGCAATACCAGGGAGGACGACGGACTTCCACTTCCCATGGATTACCAATCGAGTCTGGGCACACTGGATCTCATAGCAGGTTTAGGGTATGCCATCGGAAATTTTCACATCGTCGGTGCGGCCCAAATTCCCTTGACCCAAAATGAAAATGAGTTTGTTGCGGACGACTATCCGGAGAATTCGAAGCTGTATGAATTTCAGACTACCTTCAAATTTGTTCGCAGCCCCGATGTTTTATTGCGCGTGTCCTATCCAATCCAATTAGGCAATCGGTTTAAATTGACGCCCAGCCTGTTACCCATTTACCATTTAGGGAATGATAAATACACCGATACCCAGGGAACCCAACAGGAAATCGAAGGCTCCGAAGGATTGACGCTGAATGGTAACCTCTATGTCGATTTTAAAATCACCGAAAAACAAGGTCTTCAATTAAGCCTCGGCAGCCCCTTTGTTGTCCGCGAAACTCGACCTGATGGCCTCACCCGAGCCATTGTCGCCGGACTGGAATACCGCATGTCCTTTTAGGAAACGTTGTAGCGTTGGAGCATTGTTTCGTTGTTTCGAATACACTCATAACATACCTTTTTTCTATAGGGTAGGCCACTACTGTCCAAAATATTTAGAATTTGGAATAATCTTTACTGATAATCAATGTATTGTATG
>JBBQMA010000021.1:0-12302 GCA_038328415.1 Chitinophagales bacterium
ATGTGAGCTCCCACATAAAAAGGTGCCCCCTGCGGGCATTGGTCGCCGAAGCCTTGGCGAAGGCGAATCAGCTACGTGCTGGGGGCGAGCTGTTCGAGAACGGTCCTTATTTAAAAATGCTACTAAATTCTAAATCTTAAATAGGGGTAGTTTTTGTTTATAAGGGTTTTGATTATACAAAACATTGATTATCAGTAAAGATTATTCCGCATTCTAAATATTTTGGACAGTAGTGACATAGCTCATCTTATCAGAGCTCCTTATTTTTCTTATTGCTATAGGTATCATTCTCCTATTATACCTGAAGGACTATTCATATTCGTCCAGTCCATGCCCTCTAGCGATTCAAGGATTAATGCATCGCCTTGCTCCACGAAGCGGCGAAGACTGTACCGTTGCTGTTCAAAGGCCTCTAACAGTATCTGGAATGCCTGTGGTTCCCATATGCCCACCAGCGGCTGGACGATGCCATCTGACTGCCTGAATACGGTTGCCAGCTTCTTGGGATCGCGGTGGTCCATGGCATGACGGAGATCCTCAGCTCGGATATAGGGCATGTCTACACAGAGTACCAACCAAGCTGAGCCGGGCTGAGCGGTCATCGCCGAGAGCAGCCCACTCATTGGCCCTACAGGTGGAAATGTGTCTGTATTCAATGGATATGGGCCTGCATAATCGACCGCCTGTTCGGGCCTGCAGGATATGTACACCTGCGGCACCAACATTTGTAGGGCACTGGCCTGATGATGGACCAATAATCCACCATTCCAGGGCAACATGCCTTTATCACGGCCCATACGTGTCGAAAACCCACCGGAAAGAACGAGTCCTGCCAATGGGGACATCCCGGTCATGCCGGCTTTTCTGGTTCTACAATCTCCGCATCGTCGATGATGTCATCGCCGTCGCCGTCTTTATCCTCAAATCCTGCTGTGGATGCCGTATTTTTTGGTTTTTCCGTCTTTTCACCGGGTACTATGACCAATTCGCCGTGGTGATGATTGCCTTTGGCAAACTGGTCGGCCTTTTCAAAAAAGTCACCTGCACCCGCTAGGGTAGAGTCTTCAAGCGCTTCCAAATGATCCTTTCCCACAGGGGAGTCAGTCTGAAATTTAGCTTTTCGTGCCAGGTCTTCCGCTTCGCGGGCAGCCTTCTCCAGGTCGTGTTTGGCAGCTTCTTCCTGGGCCTTGTCGAATACCTTACCAAATTCTTCACCAGCCTTATCACCGGTTTCCTTGAGAAACTCTTTGGCGCGATCAAGAATGTCTCCGCCCTTTTCCATGACCTCATGGCCAACTTTCTCAGCAAGATTGCCGGCCTTTTCGGCCAGCTTCTCGCCGGCAGAAATGACCTTTTCACCAATGGCTTCTACGCCTTCTTCAACTTTTTTGCCCTGCTCAAGGATGGCCGATCCGGTTTTTTCAGCGAGATCGCCTGCCTTATGCAGTAATTCACCTCCGGTCTCCATTACCTGTTTGCCGGTGCGCTCCAGAAAATCGGGGTGCTCGGGCTCCGATGTAAGCGGTGGTGTTACATTCAGACCTTCAGGTGGCTGCACGCCACTTTCTTTGCGCACTTTTTCAATCCACTGGTCCAGATCTTCACGGGTTTCGCGGACTGTCTCCCGGACCGTCTCACTGGCTTTATCGACAGAGGAGCTGGCTACTGCTTTTGCCCCGAAGAGTAATCGTTTCAAATCGCTAAGGATACTCATGATCGTTCAATTTTGCCCAAGGTACGGCAAAGGCTGTGACCTTTCTACTCGTGTTGTGATTATGCTGTTGTGTCGATTAAATCCGTTGGATAGCTATCCAACGGACTTCAGTCGCCGAGATTTTTTCTCAGATCGAAAAAGAAATTCTGCGCATAGCATTAGCTATGTAAAGGATTTATTTTAATGATATGAGGAACAAGACTTGGACTGGCTAAAATAGTGTTGACTCAACACTTGATCTATTTCGGAGGCTCATAAAAGAGCCTAAACCTTATTCCGATTGTATATACGCTTCTCGCCAAATCAAATTTCCATTTTGCCAAATGGTAATCCAGTATAGCCCAAAAGATGATAACCTTAGATCCAACAAAAATTCATGGCTTTCATTCGTGATAATTTGCTCAGAAACAAGAGAACCATCAGGACTAAATACCCTCAGAATACCGGGCTGCAAGCCATCCAGATAGATTCGTCCATCTCCGGGATTAGGCCACATCCGAACACCTGGAGAAGGCTCCTTCTCTTCTGTTCCTGTCCAAAAATCAACAAGGGCACTTCGACCTTACCCATACCAAGAACTTCTACGGGCACATAGGTCTGTAGAATTGTATCATTCCAATTGATTTGCCAGGCATCGAATGGAGGCACAAAAGAAGAGTGGCCATTAAGTATAAACGGATCTAATTCCACTGGAGCAGCCGGGGCTATTTCATTGTTTTGAAAAAAACTGTGGCTGCGACAATAGGACGCATTTAACGCCACAGAATCCCAGGTAATGGTGATTGGGGGATACCTGGAATAAATCAGGAGCCACATGGATGCCATTACTCCGATTGGTTTACAGTCGCCTCCATATTGAGCGATCAGGGTATCGGTCATTTCTCCATCATCCAACATATAATATAAATCGTAGCCACCGCGAACCTCTAGGATGCTGTCGAAAGGAGAGTCGTTCAGCTGACCGTCGTAGTCAGGATGCAAGTGAAAGCCAGTGTTTGGTTTTTCTGGATTATAACCCACCAAAATACTATCCTGATGGCCTAAAGAATCTGTAAACACCAGGAACATAGAAAATGGCTCTTGAGCGAAGAGGTTAAGCGCCAGGAAGAACATTAAACCCGATAAAAGTAAGTACTTCATGGTAACTTGATCATCATGTGATAAAAAACCTGAGAACCCAACATCACTCGAACAGGGTATAAACCAGGTGGGGACGTTGCCAATGAAAAGGAATAACTGCTCTGCCCGGCAGACAACCATTCAGCGGATTGTAAATTTTGTGCAACCTGACCGGAATAGTCCGTAATATCCACCTGGCATTGGCCATCAAGATGTCGAGTGACGATTACCGTTCCCCCATCAGTGAACGGGTTGGAAATGGAAAAAATATCAACAGGCTCATTTGGAACGCCGATTATATAACATGTATTGGACCTTACATGAACAAATTTACTGTATTGGCCAACAGGTCCACACTCGTTGTCTACACGCAGAATAATTTGATGTGTTTTACCTAAAGTAGAGGGTTTGAAATAAAAAGGGAAAAGATCATCGAGGTCAATAAACTGTACATCACCATCAATCCATGCAGACACTGCAGGTGTATTATAACATTGCTGGGTGGAATTATTGAATTGACAGATCTCCACCTGGTATTTACTTTCATCTGTGGTCGACCTTGCATCAAGAATGAGTTGGCCTACACAGATCTGATTAGAATACTTATATCGATGATCATAGTCGCAGGAAGGACACCATTCCAAGGCCTTGAAAAATGGGATGGCCCTTGGGCAATCCAAACACTCATCAATCCGATCATTATGTGCTGCCAATAACCGAGCCTCGGTTAGATTGATCTGACAAGGGGTAACAGCATGAGGCACGTAACCGTTATAATCCATCATATTGTTGGATACATTGGCCCAATCACAACACCAGGGATAAGTTTCAGCGCAGCTACCCACAGGAGGCGGAGTAGAGCCGCACCCATTGTCGCAATGTCCATAACATTGAACATTAAAGCCATTATACAGAACGCCTTCTGGTGTGTCGTCACATTGATCAAATTCATTCCATGTATGGCGCAAACCCAAATTATGGCCATACTCATGTCCTAACAAACCTCCCTGATACTGAGGATATAACGGGTATTGACCATATGTCACCCAAGTATCGGCTCCACTATAACTCCCTCCAACGCTCGCAACCCCTGAAGCATCTGTTGATAGAAAATCATAGGTGTTAAACCGCTCACTATCATTCTCTTTATATAGAGAATGAAGTAAATAAATGTCTCACATACTCATATTGTGATATACGGCATGCTCATGGAAAAATACATCCTTTAAGACAAGTCGATACGGAATCGGCAGTACTTCTGTTGAATTTCCAGAAGGACGCCACATTTTATGATTTTTTGACATTTGATCATTGGTCTGTCCGATCATCATGGCTGCCCACTCATAGCCATTGATGCCTGAATTGCCATGTCCATCCTCAGTTTCTGAGAAATTTTCACCCCCATTCTCATTCTGAATGAAGTGATAGTTGACTGCAATATATTTTATCTTATTCGGTTCATCACAAAAAGCATTCTCTCTTAGTATGTTTTCAGAAAGGGTATCTCCCGGGAGAGAAGCACAGGAAAATGAACCGGGATATTGGGCGATAATGCTAACCGACCCTAAAGAATTGAGAAGAAGCAAAATGGTAAAAATTGGACCAATTAAGACCGAAGACCGAAGGCCTATCTAGTCGTTTAGTAGCACTACAAATATAGGTATAAATTCTAAAATATACAATTTTTTAAGCGTCCAATTCCTGGAATGCCAAATAATATTCATTTAATAATGTCTTCTCCGCGCCATACACCCTCACTGAACCTACGGAGGCTCGCCATGAAATCGCCTGGCTCAGATGCAGAAGTCTCAATTACAAGGGGTAATTACGCTTGGCATTCGCTAATTTTTAGAATAGTGTCAACTCAACACTGGACCTATGTTAAAACATCCGCCCGGGGAATACAACCCATTGGATAAAATTAAACTCCAGTTGGTCCATGGCCACTTTGCGCACATCACTCATGCCGACCGACAGTCCGGGATACCATCGCAGGTGTGTACGCAGGTACCAGCTTTGGATACGATTGGGCCGGATATCCCATCCAAAGACCAGGCCGGGCTTTAAGGGGTTTGATTCCGAGATACTTTCCATTCCGGAAACGTGTTTTTGTGCCACCCGCAGCCACTCGCTGCTGAGTCCGCCGCCGATAAAAGGTACAAAACCATGATAGTCGGCTATAAACCAATAGGCTTCCAGCGTCAGAGCGCGGCGGCGGGCATACTGTTCAGCACCGTACGCGGCCAGACGGCTATTGACGGAACGATACACCAGGTTGACCTGGATATCCGGTTTGTGCAGGTAATATCCGAGTGTAAATTCGGGAAAGACACTGGCCATCTTATGATTGTCCAACCAGGGGGTGACAGCGTTGTTGTAGGTTGATTCTTTGAGAAAAATAGAAGCAGATGGACCAATGCCAACTGTGAATCCGTTCAGCCGACCTCGCCTGGCAAGGGTATCTGTGATGGTTTTGGTGCGACCTGATTGCCAATCCTTCTCGGCACTCAGGGTTGTATCAAATACATACTTGTAGCCAAGTGAAAACCACAATGGATGGGTCTTTACTGGTGCGTTGAAGGTTGCGTCAAAATAATAGGACGATCCGGTGGATGGCATGTATCCGCCAGTCAGTTCCAATAAATGATGGCCCGCTGTATGGACCAAACCAGCGGACAATGGCCAGCGATGGCGAAGTTGCTGTGACCCGTCGCCTTGTTTGAACCGTACAGGCATCCAGGAAACACCGATAAAAGGCCGGGTTTTGCGTGATTCCAATCGCCATGGGAAAAATCGACCACCAGTCTCCACCGAACTGCGCATGCCGCTTTTGCCCATACCGGCAACCTTGAATCCCAGATAAAAATCGGCATGCCCCCAAAAGTGTGTCCCACCGATCAAGAGCCGTGCTTCAGACTGGTCGGGAAGTGTTGCTGATTGCCAGAGACCCTGCTTATTTAGCATTTGTGTTTTAGTCCCCGAACCGGGAAAATAGCGAGCATCAGCTCCCACATACATCTGTGCAAAACGATGTCGCGTATTTCCGCCTTCAACATAAGGTTGTGCCAATGTTATTAAAGGTGATGCCAACAAGAGTGCCATCAGGAATGATTTAATCATGGGTTGAAAACTTTTTGAGGTGAAGCATATTTTCTGGACCAATAGATGAGAAGAGGGACCAATACAATCGTTGGTGTAAGCCATACCAATAATGAAGGTAAATTTCCTGACGTGTTTACGACAAGAAATGCCGTAAGCGTTCCAATATAAGCGCCCAGCATCATGCCAATATGTTTGCGTAACCATGCATTGCCCGCTATGTCCTGGCCACGATATACCTTATAAAATACATGGGATTCTCCGATGACTAAAAATAGACTAAGCATACCGAATACGATTAAAACGGGTTGACTAGAAAATAGCATCCATAAACCGTTTACTCCCCCTATCAAGGTCAATCCTAGATCCCTTGCGGCCGGCATGAGTCGCTTATTCCGCAGTGCCCTTTCACCGGAAAGGTTTTGATATGCTGTAAAAACACCTATTTGAAATAGAAAATCATTTTCCTTAAACCATGCCAAAAGCAGGCTGCTGCCACATGCAAAAAGCATAGCGTAAAAGAAGATTTTTCCACTCCGTTTATGAAGAAAGCTTCCTTTGACCACACCCATAGCGACAGCACCAGAAAGTAGTGCGGTAAATCCGGCTACGATGTGAATCACCAGAATCGTTTGAAAAAAGAAATTCATTTGTTAACTTGTTTGGACAAAGTTGAACAGGCTTTATCCTTACTGACAAACGGTTTGGGACCAATGGTAACATTTGGGATGAACAACAAACTTGAGGGATGACTTTTAACGAATCAGGGGTGAGCGGTAAGCATTTGATGGATCTTCCCATTAAATTGACGGGATACCGGAACAGAAATATCCAAGCCGGAAAAATGGATTCGAAACCCCTGTGCATTGCCGGTAAGACGGTTCACATGGCGCAAATTGACTATAAAGCTTTTATGGCATCGGATACACCAGGGCCAGGATTGCAAGGCTTGTTCCTGCGTTTTCAATGATGCACGTAGCACTTTTCGTTTGACGCCTCCGCCATCCATAAAGTGCACTTCAACATAATTATCCTGTGACCGGATAAAGAGCAACTGGTGAATGTCAATGTGCAGGGAATCGTCCTGATTGCCAGATGGCAAAAGCACCTTATTTCCATTTGCTTCAACTGATCCATTCAAGGAGGGCAATCCTTGGCCAGCTTTCATCAGTCCCAAATTAATTGATGCCGTTTCTAAATTATGCCTCCGGTTCAGATAGGCCTCTCGCCAAAGTATTCCCAACGTTATTGGAAAAATCCCTACCGCTAATACATATCCGACAAATAAAATAAATTGAAATGGTGTCAATGACACAATGCCTTTTTGATTGCTATAGAACGCCAGGCCAATACTAATAACGAGGATATTGATTATTGTCCATCCAATTTCACGACTTACCGTCCATGTCTCCTCTTTGAACGTTGCCGGGAACAGTTTGAATTGGATTACATTTAAAAAAAACATACTCCCCATCGTGATTACACCATAAGCAAAGGTGAGCGGCAAAAGGCCCGATGGCAATGCGTCCAGCTCGAAAGGCTTGAAGATGTATAGGAAAAAGAAAACAAACATCCCAAACATAACAGCTCGGGCCAACTGGATAGCAGGGTCTACAATAAGTACGTAAGGTTTATGAAAAGCCCGAATTAGACGTGTAGACATAAAAGCGTTGTAAAACAATTTATTCGGCTAAATTAGGGGTATCTATGCATTGCATGGTTCCTTTCTGTTTTATTGTTTCGGTTTTTATTAAAGACAAGGAAGCCAAGAGGCTATCTAGGCAGCGTATTCACATTTATGTCGAAGTGAAACTAACCTGCTGTGATGCAAGACTCGGTAAAAAGTTGGCATAAAATGACCTTGTCCAGATTTAGGGGTAACTTTACCTATGTAGATTATCAGATAGTCCCATTATCTATAAATCGTTTAATTTTGAAAATAGTTTCAGTGCTGGGGGTACGATTGGTTTTTCGAACAAATAAACCATTTAGCCTCGCTGCTATTATTTTTCCCTTGCTAAAAAATCAACCTGTATGCGTATTCTTTCTACACCCATTTTTAAAGCATTTTTTATAGTTCTAACTGGGTGGCTGTTGCCTCTGGTTGCATCTGCCCAGAACGACCATGGCGGTGGCAACGTTGAAATGCCTGTGCCGGAACACCCCTGTATCTCTCCTGAGCTAGAACAGGAGATCAATGAAATGCTGGAAGCCAACCGGGCAGGGCTGATCACCAAGGGCATCTTGCCGGCGATACCCGACCAGCGGGACGGAATTGTGCAATTGGCCTGGCCACTGAAACAAGCCAGTGGATTTAATCAGCCATCCTACTATACCACGGTCAACTATGTAGATTTGGACCCCACTGCGGGCATTAAGGACTATCTATGTAACAGCCGTTCCTACAATGGACACAATGGCGTGGATATTAGCCTGTGGCCTTTCTGGTGGCAAATGATGGAGGATGAACAGGTAGAAATTGTAGCCAGCGCACCCGGTATAATCATCGGTAAGCAGGATAATTATTTTGATAAAAACTGTTCCTGTATTGGTACCTGGAATGCGGTTTTTGTAGAACATGCCGATGGCTCGGTGGCCTGGTACGGACACATGAAAAAAAATACACTGACCAATAAACAGGTTGGTGCATCCGTCGTGACCGGCGAATATCTAGGCGTGGTAGGCAGCTCCGGATGCTCATCTAATCCGCATTTACACCTGGAGATCCACGATGTGAATAACAAAGTCATTGAGCCTTATGCCGGTGCCTGCAATGCGACCACACCTTCTTCCTGGTGGGCCAATCAAAAGCCCTATAGGGAGCCCTCGATCAACCGGCTGACAACACATAAGATAGCGCCTGAGTTTAATGGGTTTTGTCCCAATGAAGAAATTCCGAATCTGGAAAACCAGTTTGATCCCGGTGATCTGGTTTATTTCACCGGTTGGTACCGAGACCAATTGAAGGATTCCATGACTTCGTTTGTCGTCAAAAACCCTGCTGGGACTATGGTATTTACCTGGAATCAGAATTCCCCTGATACTTATTATTTTTCATGGTGGTATTGGAGTTATTACCTGCCTTCAAATGCCATGCAGGGCAACTGGACCTATAGTGCCACCTACAGTGGCCAGACCCGCACGCACACGTTTCAGGTCGGCCAGGTATCCGGGACACATGCCTTGGATGGCGGGCAACTTACCATAAGCCCCAATCCGGTGATTGATATACTAAACATTCAACAGAACGGTGATAAAGAACTGACATATACGATGATCAATCTTCAGGGGATATCCCTATTAGAAGGGCAGATCAATGCGGAAGCTACCACCATTCGGATGGGTCACCTTGTGGCTGGCAGTTACATCCTGCTGGTTCGGGATATGCGCTCAGGAGCACAGTCAGCCATCCGTCTGGTAAAAGCGAATTGATCTCGATACACCAGTTTACGAAATATGAATGTGATGTTGTATATTGTATGCACAAGTCAATCCAATGCACCCCAACGAGCATCTAATTCATAATTTTTATACAGCGTTCCAGGACAGGGACCATCAATTCATGCAAGCATCCTATGCCGATGACGCCTCGTTTAATGACCCCGTCTTCCGGACATTGGACGCGGTGCAGGTGCGGTCGATGTGGGAGATGTTTTGCAAAAGGTCTAAAGATTTAACCATTGAATTCAGCGATGTCAAAGCAACAGCTGATCGCGGCACGGCCACTTGGGAGGCGATGTACACCTTCACACCTACCGGAAAACCCGTGATCAATAAAATCAGGGCAGAATTTACGTTCCGTGAAGGCAAAATCATCAACCACGTGGATACCTTTTCCTTTTATAATTGGGCTCGTCAAGCGCTGGGATGGAAAGGTTTATTGCTGGGCTGGGCGCCGGTAGTTCAGAGAAAAGTAAGGCAAATGGCGTGTAACTCATTGGACCGTTTTATGAGTCTAGGAGTCTAGGTTGAGGAGTTAGGAGCCTGCCTGCCGTCGCAGTAAGGCGGGGTTTTGAGAGTTGGAGGTTAAGAAGATTGCTAATCCTTACAGGTTTGGAAATCCTAATGTTAATTCAATTAACATTAAATGCCAATCATAGAATCTGCCTCTTTTAATCAATGAGCTGGATAGGGTAACTTTGTACAAACCTGGGAGTAGAAAGCTCTAACCAATAGAAACCCGATGAAAATGAATATGCCGGAATTGTACCTTGTCCTATCGACAATTGTCCCTCTTGTTGTACCGCACCCAAACTATTTATTAACCGGTAATAATAAAGTTGTTCTGTACCAGCTAAATAGTATTGGATTTGCTTGCTAGCAGGATTAGAATAGTTAAAAGACAAATAATATTCCAGACGTTTGACGCCGGTTATTAACGGCACTTCAATATCCCAAACACGTGTACAACTTAATTGATCAGTAATAGAAACTGAATAAATACCAGGATATAGATAATTTAGGCTGTTATCATGACTACCATTAATCCAATCTATGGTATATGATGGTATTCCGCCATAAATATCTATAATTTCAATTTTGCCTTGTGCTAAGTTTGCAGGGCTAGATGTAATATTAAAAATGGTTTGAATACTGTCTGGTTCATCAATAGTAACATCCAGAAGTACATCACATTCCTGCTGATCAATCATTGTTACAGTATAATCACCACCAGGTATTTGCCCATTGGTATAAGAAGTACCATTTTCATCACTAATTAACCACAATACAGGTAGGGAAATTCCATCCTCTGCAACAATCATAGTACCATTTGGATTATGAGCACATGTACTGGTCATTATATCAATTTCAGGATCAAAACGTAAAGTCTCAAAAGGTCCCAAATCTACGGTATCCTCCAGAATTCGGGAAGCACCATTTAAGTCTTCATCCCAAAAAACATCATCATTATTACCTTTATTAATAAAGGGGGAACATCGTTTGAGTCTAAAATCACCAGAAAGTGTATCTACAAAATCGGGATCCCCGATATACCATAATGAGGTATCACCATTAAATGTAGCTCCAGGAAAAGACTCGTCATAGTAAAAGGTTTGCGGGTCAAGATCACCCCCTACATTAGAAACAACAAGTGTATTGCCAAGTAAGGAACCAAACTGGCTGTAAAATATTGCAGGATGCAGTATTGATTTATTATTAAAAAATACACAATTAATAATGGTATCGTGACTTGGAGGGTATCGATGAAAAAAAACTGCACCAAAGTTATTTGTTAAATTATTTGCGAAAAGACAGTTTCGAAATGAATTCGAATAATTGCCTTCAACTTCAAACTCCGAACCCAAACTTATTGTAATAACTCCTCCATTAGCATATGAATGATTATTTGTAAAAGCACAATTATTTACAACCATTGAAACACCATTAATAACACCTCCGCCAAAACACCTATTACTATCAAACTGGCAATTGTCAATAATTGCACTACTCCTAATACGCAATGCACTTCCGCCCAAAGCATAGTTATTAGATGATAATCCTGCTTTGTTTGAAAAAAAATTACAATTTTTTATCAATACAGGCAAGTTAGGTAATTTATCCAAGGAACGAATATTAACACCTCCTCCTCCTAAACGGGAATTGTTCTCTCCAAATATGGAGTTTTGTATGACGATTGAATCACTAGAATTCCCATAAATATTTAAAGACAATCCACCTCCTCCCTGATATAATTCATTGTTACCAAAAAAATAACATGAATCAATCAGAAGCGAGAGTAGTTGATTGCTATCCAGGCTAAAAAATATGCCGCCACCCTCTATGAAAGCGGTGTTATTTAAAAAGCGGCATGATCGGAATGTGATTTTAGACTTTGTATCTTTCCAGGTTATCACACCAATGGCCCCTCCAACGAAAGCATAGTTGTCTTTAAATGTACAATCAAAAATATCAAGTATAAAATTACCAGTGGTGCTTTCACTTTTTATGTATAAAATACCACCGTAACAGTTGGTGCTAAAGTCCCAACATGGGTCACCACCAGTTTCTGAATTGTATTCTGCAATTCCTCCTGTAAAAGTAATTCGATCAAGTATGCTGGGAATAATGATATTCTCAATGACAAGCCGGGAATAATATCCTGTTGCCTTGATAATCGTTTCGTTTTCACCTGGCACACGTTCCTCCAAGGACGCTTCATCGCCATAAAATCCACCAAAAAGTTTAACACCTCCGTTGATAATAACCTGTTCGCCATTGGGTAGCATAAAGACGCCCTTAGCGATAAAAATGGAATCGGTGTCAGAAGCAGTTTCTAACGCATCTGTAAAGTGGGTAAAAGCTGTAGCCCAGCTTGTGCCCTGACCATCGGGCACGCCCGTCGTACTAACATATATGATAGCACCCTTTG
>JBBQMA010000022.1:0-12279 GCA_038328415.1 Chitinophagales bacterium
TCCCAATCCTTCATCTGAATCCATGTTAGTATCTGTCGGGTAGGGAAGCCCTTCCGATCGACTGCGGATTTTTAATCAGGTAGGACAATTCATGGGTGAATACCAATCCGAATCAGGCGAATTTAAACTCGATAGCAATGATTTTGGCACGGGTGTTTTTATACTTCACCTAGAATCAGAAGGCAGGAAATCCGAGAAAAAAATAATCTTCCTTTAATATGGTATAAGCCTGTAGGTAAGACGTTCCTAATGGATTAATTCAGAAATATTAATCCCTATTTTCTACTGTTTGTGCCCGTTTTTGATTCATACTGTTCAGGAGCCCGTGACTTTTGTACTTTTGCAGCATACCTGAGTCGATATGCTGAAGCACGTTGAACATATTGGGATCGCCGTACGCGATCTGGAAGCCGCAAATATCTTATACACCCGACTTCTAGGTGTAGCTCCTTATAAACAGGAAGCTGTGTTGCGGGAAGCTGTAAACACGTCATTTTTTCAAACCGGGCAGACAAAAATTGAATTATTGGAAGCGACATCGGAGTCATCTGCCATCGCCAAACATATCGAAAAACGTGGTGAGGGGATACACCATATCGCGTTTGAAGTGTCGGATATTTATGTGGAGATGGCACGATTAAAAGCGGATGGATTTCGGCTGTTGTCTGATGAGCCCAAGCCCGGAGCGGATAACAAACTCATATGTTTTGTCCATCCCAAAGATTGTGGGGGTGTATTAATCGAATTGTGCCAATCTATTCCGGAATAAATATGGAGTGGCACATTATTATCCTTGCCCTTACCGGTAGTTTTCTTGCCGGAGTGATTAATACGCTTGCCGGTAATGGTTCAGTCATTACCCTATCCATTATGACCGAGGTGCTGGGGATGCCCGGCAATCTGGCAAATGGCACTAACCGGCTTGGCTTGTTTAGTCAGACGGCTATGGGCGCTTTTGCTTTTTATCGGGAAGGAAAGCTGGACATAAGGCAAGCCCGACCATATATTGGATTGACCTTTCTGGGTGCCATTCCCGGCGTTTGGACGGCACTACAGGTGAGCAACGAGCAATTTCGGACGGTTTTCGGCTATCTGCTCATCTTGATGCTGGTAGTGGTAGTGGTCAATCCGGAGCGATGGTTAAAAGAGGCGGATTTTGTCAGGAAGCCACGATATATCATTGCTGGTCCTATCTTTTTTATCCTGGGGTTTTATGGCGGCTTCATTCAAATGGGCATGGGCATCTTTTTTCTGGCAGCAATGGTACTCGGTGCAGGATATGATATGATTCGGGCCAATGCCATAAAAGTGTTAGTGGTCGCCATATTCACCCTTGTTATCATTCTTGTTTTTCAATGGCGCGGTTTGATTGATTGGCGCATCGGTCTTGTTTTGGCGCTAGGGCAGGCTGTGGGCGGCTTCCTGACTGCAAAGTATGCTTCCAGATATCCTGCAGCCCGAATTTGGGCCTACTGGCTTCTTGTAGTCGTTGTTATTGGTAGTATCATCAAGATTTTTTTCTTGTGAAAACACCAAAAGTTTACTTTTTTGCATCATCCGTGTATCTCCTCTCCATTCATTATGCGTAATCAACCTTCTTCTGGTTCTTGTAAGCCCTTTATACCCGCGCTTCTTTTCGGCCTTCTCCTATTGGGAAGTTGTACAAACGACGTCATCACATCCCGCTACGGTGGCTTGCCGTCTGCCTTTGGCAAAGCGAATAAACTAACCGTTATCGCTGATAGTTCCTGGTGGTACGCCGCTCTTGGCGATAGCGTCGATTTTACGTTTGGTGCTCCTTTTTTAATTCTGCCCAGTCCCGAACCTCTCTACGACCTGAATCAATTCTCCTGGAAATTGCTTGAAGACAATCCATCCCGGAAGGAATTGCGGAGCTATCTGATCATCAGCCACCGCGGATTGGCAGGCAGCCCCCTCGATGATTTCATGCGTAAAGACCTGGGCGATAGTCTCCTACCAAATGAATCATCTTATACCGTGAAAGTCCTCCGCAATCGCTGGGCATTAGGGCAGTTTCTGGTGTATATCTATGGGCAGGATGAAGCGGCTGTCTATGAGGCCATTAACAAATTCGGGCCTTCCATCATTTCTAAATTGCGGGATCATGACGAGCCCATTCTGGAAAGCCAAACCTTTGCGGCCCGTGAAAATGGAACACTAACTAAAAAAGTCAGGGATTTTACCGGAGCATCCTTTCGGATACCCGGTGAATATGTGTTTGCGTTGGAATCCGATAGTACAATGTGGCTGCGTAAGGAATTAAAAGATATGAGCCTGGGTCTGTTGTTCCGCAAAATCCCCTATGAGGACCAGGACCAATTTACAAAGGAGGGCTTTCGGGCACTGCACGATCGGATGAGTGTCATTGTAAGTTCGCCTCAACCCGAACCCACACATATGGTGATCGATGACAGTTATTTGCCACTTTTTCTGACTAATATGACTGTGGATGATCAGTATGCGTTGGAGGTAAGGGGCCTGTGGACGATGTACAATGATGTCATGGGCGGGCCCTTCATTTCGTATCTTATCCAAAGTCCGGATAAACATTCACTCATTTTGGCAACAGGTTTTATTTATGGGCCCGGGAAGAAAAAAAGGGAGTGGATGCAACAATTAGAACTGGTTCTGCAAAGTGCCCGCTTTTAATTTCCATAGGTTTATGATATTTGCATAATAAATGATTCGCTTTCCGGGAAGATCGCAATCTTTCCTAACCGGCAAAAGGTATGACTCAGTCAGATGGTATAAAAAAATGGTTGCCCTATTTACTGGTATTTATTCTGGTTGTTTCCATAGTGGGTTTGGCTCTGCAGCATTATATGTCTAGTTCAAAAAAACGGCTTCAGCCCCTTGCACAACAAGAAATGCCTTATAACCAGGAAGAACCGGAATGGGCGAATGCCTTAACGGCTTATGAAAAGGGAGATTATATCCTGGCGTCCGAATTGTTGGAAAGCTTTCTGAGCAAGAATCCGGAACATACCGAAGGTTTATACTTTCTGGGCTTATGCTTGCTCGAAACAGGGCAGGAAGCCCGTGCTGCGGATCTGATGGAACAAGTTCGCATGAACGATCCCTCCTTCTACCCAGAGGCTACCTGGCATCTTGCACTGGCTCAAATCAAGGAAGGAAATACACGGGAAGCCCGCATGCTCATGACCGAACTGGCTGCGGGAGAAGACGCTTTTTACCGTGAAAAAGCCAGCGTTTTCCTTACTAAAATATTGGAATAACTTTGGGGCCGGCCTGCCGACAGGATTGTGAGTTGTCAGTTTGAAGTTTGAGTTTAAACGCATTACGCTCCACTACTCCACCGCCTTTGATCGCGGTCTCCGGTCAGCAGTCAATTCTGTCGCTGACAAACCGCCTACCGTCTGTCATCATGAAGTAAGTGGAGAGTAAAAGGAGGAGTAGGCTATTTACGCTCAATTCCTTAAAATCATCGCTCTGTGCGGGATATCATCTTCCAGGTAGATTTCGCCAATGCCAGTGAAGCCCAGGGAGGTATAGAATACTTCGAGATAACATTGGGCGCTGATCTTCACGGATGTATTCGGCCAGGTTAGCTGTACCCATTTTAAGGCTTCCTCCATTATCCGGCGACCAGCACCGAATGCACGGTGTGTTTTACGACTGATGACCCTACCTATAGAAGCAAAACCATTATATGAAATGCCTTCAGGCAAAATACGGCAATAGGCAATCATTTGCCTTTCATCATCCTGCAGCCAAAGATGCCAGGAAGACTTATCCTTGCCATCGGCATCCATGTAAGGACAATGTTGTTCGACAATAAAAACCTCCTGCCGAAATTGAAGGAGGTCGTATAATTCGTCCCGGGTAAGCTCGGAATATTGTTTGATATGTACTTCCATCAATTATTGACCAGCGGGTTTCGTCAAAATGATTAACCCTTCCTTGCCTTGCAGTTCAAATCCCTCCGCTGTCTTTTGGATCGCAAAAGCCATGGTATCTTTTTGAGTACTTAATACCATGTTTCCCTCCGATACCTTCCAGCGAATATCCTTTTCGGTTAAATCAAATTCGAAATTTTTCGATTTTTCGATCTTCATGGTACCATCCTCCTTCAGGACGACCGTGAAAGTGATCTTTTCGGTAATGGCATCGACCAACCCCTCGCCCAGCGATTTTAGTCCTTCCCCCAAGGATGCCAACCCCTCAGCCATTTTTTGCAACCCGGCAGCCGGGCCATCCTCCACTTCGGCAACTTGTTTTTCCGGTTCCTCCGCTTTTTGAGCAGCGTCTGGATTTCCTGCCTTGAAAGATACAACCCAGGTACCCGCTAGTTGATACTGCAACACCGAATCCTGTTGACAACCTTGTAGAGACAATGTAAATGCCAGGATGAATAACGTGCGCATGTGTCAGGATTTTAATTAGCGATTAAATGTTACAATCCTTATCAAAGCTAATTCGATTAATCGATATAAACAATTTTACGCAAGAACCTTAATCCCACAGAAATCTCAGCGGTATAATTTACGATGCGGCGATCCGGTATCGTTCGCAATACACCCGGCTGAAATGGGTCAATCACATTGGGTATACTCGGCTGGTCATACTGCCGGCTAAAATCAGGATGAAATGAAAGTTCAACTATTCCTGAAACAAAATCACTAAAGGGAAATTCCCAGCCACCGCCCAGACTGATACCATAATTAAATTTCCTGACCCATGAATCAGTCGGGTATATTAATCCATTTACCACAAACTCTTCATACTTGGATAAGTTAGTGCTTAATGTGTAGTCGCCCCGCACTCCAAAAAAATAATAAAGTACCGTGTTGGCCAAATACCGTCGATTTTTAAATCCAATCCCCAGTGAGGCATTATTGTATCTGAACTGGTCGGTGCGCTGTCCTAAAAACTGTCCGTTACCAAAATTGATAGCCTGGAAACGAATAGCACTGCCCCGGACATGATATCCGACCTGGGCATAAATCAAACCACTGCTGATTTCCGGAGCTGACTCAATAAATGCACTGACATGATGCGCCCACAATATATTGCGATTGCCTTCGCCCCAGCGCTGAAAGCCAAGTGAAGGTCCCCCTTTTATACCAAATGCATAGGACTGGGCAGCCATATCAAACGGTAAAATCATCAGCGTTAGAAATACGAAAAACAGGGTACGAGTTTTAATCATGGTACTTATTTTATGCGCAATTTTTGGCCGGTATTGACCTGATCCTTTGTTAATTTGTTCAGCTTTTTTAATTCGTCTATCGATATATTATACCGATAGGCAATACGCCAAAGCGTTTCGCCCGAGGTGACCGTATGAAAGGCCTGTTTTTCATCGGGTTTGGGGGCTGCTGCAGCTTGGATTTGGGTTTCTGCCTTTACAGGAGGCGCAGGAGGTGTGGTCAGGTGGGCATCATCAATGGCCACTTTAGTTTTGGAATCAGAAATCACCAGCTCCTCTTTCAGAGGCTGGATCGTTTCTCTTACAGGCAAGGGAGGTCTGGTCTTTGGAACCTGATTATGCATGACCCTGCCACGAAGTTTAATTCGTTCCCCCGGGAAAGGTTCATAACGGTCTGGAGTGCGGTTTTTGTGGCGCAGTTTGTGGGTTTTAATGCCATAAAGTTGGGCAATAGACGCAAACGTTTCTCCATCCCGCACCTTATGCCAGCGGATCTTACCTCTGAAAAAATTGCGTTTGGGTTGCAAATACACGAGACTATTTTCTGCCAGCAGTGTTTCAGATGTGTAGTTTTCCTCGTTGTATTTGATCAATTTATCGACAGAAACCTCCGTGCGCAATGCGATTTGCTCCAGCGTTTCTCCCTGTTTGGCAAAAGCCAGCCTGACATCATTTATACTGCCCAAACCTGCCAGATGATCCTGTGCTTCCGGACTGAGTTGATCGAACTTATCCAGATTGTGGCGGCGGATGATTTCAATTAGAAGCTCGGAATAACGTGGGTTCGTGGCGTAGCCCGCCCGTTGTAAGCCTCTTGCCCAGCCTACATAATCGGTCGGAGGCAAACGGAAGAGGAAGCCATACCGACCGGATTTGTCGGAATGAGCCAGAAAATCGGAATGAGCCTTGTAAGAACCCCTTACCTCACGATAGACCCGAAAGCAGGAGGCGATGTGGTCACCTGCCGCATTCCGCTCATCATCCTTGAGCGAATAGGTTTGTCCGTCCCAGTCGCTGCCGCATTTGATCCCGAAATGGTTGCGTGCTTTGACGGCCAGTTCGCTGCGCCCGGCATTGGACTCAAGAATAGCCTGAGCCAATTTAATGGATGCCGGAATGCCTGTTCGTTCCATTTCGCGCACAGCAAGGTCACTATACGACTTGATGTACTCCTCCTGATGATCCAATTGTTTGACATCATCTATGAAATAGAGAGGCAGTGAAACAAATACAAGAAAGAGGTATTTACCCATGTTCGATCGAAAAAAGTACCTTTGTCAAAACGTAAAAATCTTCCCTTTTATGGTCCTATGGCGTTTATTGCCTTGGTTTATTCTGGTAGTTGCATGCAAAAATACAACATCGACACCGGAGAACATGTCTAATATCACGGAAACTCAACCGATCACGAGCACCGTGCTCGTCGCTACCGTTGATCATTTGCGCTTACGACTCAAGCCTGAAGGCACCTCCGATGTCGTTCATACCCTTCGAGAAGGGGAATCGATTTTATGGCAAGGTGAACAAAGTGACCATTTAGAGACGGTGTCCCTGCGCGGTAATGAAGTAAAGGCCCCATGGTACTTTGTAAAGACAGCCAAAGGCCTGGAAGGGTGGGGCTTTTCAGGAGGCATGGAGACCTGGGTGCCAGGGAGAGGATTGCCTTATCAGGAATGTATCCAAACCTTTAACAGCGGTGATTTGTCCGGGTTTTATCCCTGTCTGGACAGAATATCCCATACAATCTCCGGACCAGAAAAGGTAGCTGTGACGCCGACATATATCCGCCTGAAACTTTCAAGTGGAGAGAATCGTCAGCTCAATCACATTCAGACCCCCGGTGATGACTACCGGCTATATCAGTATCTGGGTTTACTCTCTAGCTTTAATGTGTATGTCGTCAAAGTAAACAGACAGGGCGGATCAAGCTTCTTGCTGGTTCATGCTCAAACCGGGCAGATGCTGGACGTGGCCGGAATACCGCAGCCATTGCCTATGAGTATCAGTTTATTTTGCTTTGGCGCCACACCAAACTCCCCCGGTGACTACACCCTCCAAGTAATAAATACCAGTGCACGGCAGCTTAATGCTGATCTGGAGCAGGATTATCCCAATCAATCGCTGGCGGGGATTCAATGGGGTACAGATGGTCTGCCGGCCCTTTCATTGCGTGATCACCTGGGCAACCTGGTTACCTGGAAGCTCAATCGTAAAGCACCTGACCAATGGGCCCTGGTAAAAGTAAACTAAAACATACACCCTCCCGACAGAAGGGTGAGGCAGCATTTTCCATGTACTGGTTTATGCTTCCGGCCGTATTGGGTTTCCTGATCTACGCCAACACACTGGGTCACCAATGGTGTCTTGATGATTATAGTCTGATTATAGATAACTGGGTGACCAAGCAGGGCTGGGAAGGGATTCCTGTCCATTTTACCCATGATTACCGTTACGGATACTGGAATACGGTCGGTGACCTGTACCGCCCGCTTTCGCCAGTTATGTTTGCCACCGAATGGGCCATCTTTGGGAATAACCCCTTCCCGGGGCACCTGATAAATGTGCTTTTGTATAGTAGTATCTGTTTTCTCTTTGGGCTTGCCCTTTATCGATGGACCAGAGGGGCTGTATTCGCTATGATCGCCGCACTACTTTTTACAGTGCATCCAGTGCATACGGAGGTTGTGGCCAATATTAAAAGCCGGGATGAATTGCTGGCCATGTTTTTTTTACTGCTTACCTGGTTGTTGTGGCAGCGTTTACAGCATCACCAGCCAAAGATTTTGATACTGGGATTGGCATTGATCACTTATACATTGGCCCTCTTTTCCAAAGAAAGTGCGGTGACATTCCTTCCATTGTTACCCCTAAGTATGTATGCCTTCCGCACAAAACCTGCTGCCAAGGACTACTGGCTTACCTTATTATTTCTGATACCGACCGGACTTTTTTTAGTAACACGCCGGTTAATTCTAGGCGATGTAAAAGGGTTGGAAGGTGTTTCTATACTAGACAATGTGTTAAGAGGGGCCACGGTTTCGTCGACAGTACTCGCAACGGCCATCCGGCATATTGGCGAATATATACAGGTGTTGGTTGTGCCCGGGCCATTGGTGTCTGACAAAGGCTGGAACCAGATTCCTCTTGTCGGCTTTGGATCCCCCGGGGTGTTGATTAGTTTGATCGTGATTTTGGTCGGGACTGTGTCTATTTATTGGTTTTGGAATTCGAGAAAACGCCTGATTTTTGGAATGGCCTGGTTTGTCTGTACGATCAGTCTGGCCGCTAATCTGTTGTTTTTAATCGGAACATCGTATGGTGAACGACTCCTCTTCCTGCCCAGTGCCGGTTTTGTTATAGTCGTTGCGGCCCTCATCCGATGGCGGGATGCAGGCACAAATCCTACCTGGCCGGGATGGCTGCGAAAACCAATCGGCATTGGATTTGTCGGTCTGTTGGTCCTTTTTTCGGCACTCACAATATGGCGAAATCCGGCATGGTATAATAGTTATACCTTATATGCAACCGATATTATGCAATCGCCGGAGAGTGTTAAGCTTCGCTACCATTATGCCCTTGAGACCGGTAAAAAAGCGACCGAAATAAAGGATGCAAGTGCCCGCAATGTCTTATTGACCGAGGCCCTTACTGATCTGGAAAAGGTTATAACCGCACACCGGACCTATTGGGAAGCATATGGGACCGCAGGTCTATATGCCTATCGAAAAGGTGATCGAGAAAAGGCCATGACGTATTATCAAAAGGCGACAGAATTAAACCCCAAGGCAGCCATTGCATGGAGTAATATGGGAATTATTTATGCGGAACGGGGAGAGTTGGATCAGGCGCAGGTGGTTTATGAAAAGGCTGTAGCAGCAGATACCCGCTTTGTCGATGCCTGGATGAACCTGGGTGCTATCAAAGCCCAAAAAGGAGATTTTAGCGGCGCTATTGACGCCTTCAGCAAAGGCTTGGACTACGATCCGGAAAATCCGCGACTACTCATGATGTTAGGCTCCGCCTACCGGGATAGCGGCCAGCCGGAACTTGGACAGCCCTATCTGGACAAAGCCGGACGATTGAAGGGATGAGTTGAGGGTTGTCGGTTAGCAGTTTGGACAAAAAACACCAAACGATAAACATCCAACAGCTTGCCTTGGTGCCAATAAAATTTCCTTTAGCTATTGGGTGTTTGATGTTGGATTTTTCGAAATAACCTGCAGCAGGCAGACGCTTAAACCAAAAAGTTCACTAACACAACAACCTTCCAGCCTCTATGCAGGTGCTAGTGCATCACTTGACTTTCCATAAAAGTAGGATATTTTATGCTCAACATCGTCATAGGTGACGATTTGTTTGTCTTTGTGGAATTCAAAATAGTTTAATAAACCAAAGTCTTCTGAACGCATTGCCGTATGCGCCAACAGGGTACCAACAATTGTCAGCGCCCAATGTGCATTTGCAAAAAATAGAAATATAATTAATACCGAAGAAATAGAAACAAATGGTGCAAGGGCCACAATTTCAAATTCCTTTTTGTTAGCAACAAATTTATTGGTAAGTGCCATAAAGTAGAATTTTTTCAAGTTGGCGGCATAGGACGTATTGGTCGCGCCTTGAGATTTATAGGCTAAAACATGAATGTATTCATGCAAGGGCACGAGTAAAAAAGTAATGACGAGTCCATAACAAAAATACGTAAATCGGCTTCCAACGTTAAAGCCTGACGTATGAAATCCTTTCTTAAACAAATAGCCTGCCTGTACAAAAGTATCATCATTTACTAAGTAGTACAAGAATCTATATTTGGCGCTTAATTTTATAGCATTTTGTATAAACGGAACTAATTCACTATGACCCAACTGGGCAAGCAACACATAGCCCTTTCCTGATAATTCTTATGGATTAATGTTCATTATGACTTTAAAATTTAGTTTGTTAACATTTATTCAGCACCTAATTGAGATAAATTCCTAGGCAATAAAGATACCATTCTTTGCTATCAACACAATCGGTTTTCCATCAGTGACAATGCTAGTATGTTCATGCTGTGCCATAAAACTACCTTTATTACCTGCCATTGTCCAGCTATCTTTAATGTTTGAGCATAATTGGATCTCGTTGAAATAAATGTTTCAATAGCAACAACGGAATCTTTATAGAACCTGGTCAAGTTAAATCTGTCTCTAAAATTGGCTATTCCCAATGGGGCTTCATGAAGGCTACTTTCTATGCCGTGACCAGTTAGATTTTTAATGACCTTAAAGCCTCTGATTTTAGCTTCGGTTTCCATTAAACAGCCCACATCTGAAATTCGAACACCATCGTTTATCTGGTCAATGATCATAAATAAAATAGGCTTAGAAGCGTCTATGAGCTCCTGGTGATTGTGAACATCCTCGCCTAGCACAAAGGACTCCCCGTTGTCAGACCAAAAGCCATCCAGTTCTGCCGACACGTCAATTTTCATAATATCGCCCTCTTTAAGGAATCGCTTTCTCGAGGGTATACCATGGCAAAATTAGTTATTCACGCTAATGCACGTCCATCCCGGAAAACCATACGTCAGTTGGGGCACTGACTTGGCACCAAATTCCTCTAACATTTGACCGCCATAGTCATCCAATTCCCTAGTGCTCATACCTGCTTGTGCGTATTTTTTCATCCGTTTCAGGGTCAGGGCAATCGCATCAATTACTCGCTGAAGTCCAATAAGTTCAGATTCATTGGCTATGGACATAGTTCCAATGTTTAGCTGTGTTGTTCTAAATGGGCAGTATGCACAAGCTTAAAAATAATACCATTTAAGTTATTGAGATTTTTTGCTACTTTCAGGTCATTCGCTTTTGCTGCTCACTGCTATTTATCGTTTTTTCAAGGCGTGACCGTCGGGTTTTTTCTTGTTTGGCACTCATGATCCAATGAATCATTACTTTTTGATAGGAGGGCGCTTGTTTATTAAAAAAGTCCCAGGCCATTTTATTCCCTTTAAATACAACTTCGTAATTTGAATCAAGTGTCTCTGGTGTCTTTTCATAAGCATAAATATTGGACTTGCCTTTAGTCCGTAGGCTAAAAGCCTTTAGTCCATCCGGCGTCATCAAACCGGACAGGGTGAGTTCTTCAACCTTTTTTATATTGATGGTGCTCCAGATGCTTGTTGATTTTCGCGGGGTGAAGCGGATGCAGTACCGATCCTTGTCTATTGACCTTCTTATGCCGTCTATCCAGCCAAAACATAGCGCCTGATCAACAGACGCTGACCAGGTCATGGAGGGTAAGCCGCTGCCCACCTTATAATATCCGACGATGAGCTCGGTTTCTGTTTTATGGTTTTCTACCAACCAGGTCCTAAATTCATCCTGGGTAGCGAAATAGGTGGCTTTTGGTTTATTACTACCTGTCATCTTTTTGAAATGGATCTAATGATTTCTCAACTTTTCTGTAGCGTTAGTTTGCTGATCGCTTCTGCAATGCGTTCAACTTTCAGCTCTTCCGTTTTTGTGGCATAAATCCAATCAATAATATCCTTTCGCTGTGCTTCTGCCAAGGTCAAAAATGTTTGATATGCAATTGGATCATCCTTTAAACAATCCAATAATTCTTCCTGAATTTCCGGTGGGGCATTATCTGCGTACAACACGACCGTTACCCAGTCACCTTCTTTTTTGCCTATTTGTTTTCTGATGCTTGCCTTCACCGGTAAAAAAAGTTGTCCGTTGCCCATGGGCATTAACTTGTATTTTTGAATCTCCACATCGTCGATGTATCCTTTAACCTGTACCCAACCAAAATGCGCATGTTTGTCCTGTACTATTTCAGGGATAGCAGCATATGTCCAGCCGCCTTTGTCCGGATATTTTTCCAGTAAATATTTCTTGTTGACCAATGGTTTTTCTGTTGCCATTTGTGCGCCTTTTTGCACCACGTTTACTTTCGGAAAAGTTGGCTATCGTACATTCAACAATGCGGATGTAAATAGGTACTACCTTATATACTGTAAGCTTTTTTCGAATAACCTAACAGCTTCGTGACGGTAGGCAAACCGAAAAAACGTTCACTCAAAATCGCCACAAAGGCAGAAAGGT
>JBBQMA010000023.1:0-12005 GCA_038328415.1 Chitinophagales bacterium
TGAGGCTTGTAATGAAACAAGATACTTTGAACTTTCAATAGATCCCATTGCCTCAGGATCTGTTTGCAGCGCTTTTTCAATCAGGTTTAGTGCTTCGTTTTTCTTTTTCTGCAACGCCGAAACGCAAGCCATGTAATACCAGTATCTGTAGTCTTTAGGATTCACGATGCTTATTTGCTGGCATTCCTTTTCTGCTTTTGAATAGCGTCCCTGATCTAAATAAACCATGATGAGTCTGGCTTTTAATTTAGTATCCCTGGGATCCAATGCAATTCCTTTTTGGTAAGTGATTTCTGCTTCTTTTGGCCGATTATCGTTATAAAATAAAAAACCAAGATGATAGTAGGCTTTAGGCTGGTTGGGCTCAATCGTTATTGATTTTTGGTAAGCATTCTCCGCAAGTTTGTATTCGTCTGATTTCATATAAGTCGCTGCAAGATTCACCCATGTTGTGTAATCTGTCGGGTCTCGATCAATGACCATTTTATAGTGCAAAACAGCGTCTACATATTGTTTCTGATAAAAATACCAACTGCCAAGACTTTTAAGAAGAAACAGGTTGTTAGGATCAACTTCCATGCCTTTTTCCAAATAGACTTTGGCGACCTGAGGTTGTTCAAAATAGCGAGACATATAGTAGCCGACATAAGCATAAGGCAACACCCAATTAGAATCGAGTTCAATAGCTTTGTTTAGATAATGCAACACGGAATCCGGATTTTTAAACTGGGTGGCATAACACTCCGCAATATAAAAGTAGATTAAAGGATTATTGAAATGATAGTTAATTGCTTTTTGATAGTGGACAAGAATCTTTTCTCCATTCTCAACTGTTTTCAACTGCTTGTTTTCCAAATAATTTATTATACCAGTAAACAAATGATACCTGGATAACAATTTTTTATAAAAATAATTATTTTCTCCTAATATATCTGCTGCTCTGAGAATATTTTTAAGTTGCGGTTTATAAGACACTAAGCGATTAATAGTTGATTTATTTAATTCTGTAATATTTGCAACTAGTATCTTGTTCACAATCTGCTGTGCATCGTCCTGTAAAACAGCGGCATAATCGTAGCGCAGGTGATTGTGCCAATCTGCAAGTTCTTCCATTTGCATTAAACGGTCAAAGTAGTCATCTGCGCAGTCACCAGCCGGTTCAAAAAATCGTTTAGCTTTAATGGCTTCCTGATATGCACGGTATATTTTGCGTTCGTTGGTATCTAATTGAGCCATCATGCGGTCTTCCTTAAACCCTCGTGGAGAAGCAGGATAAAATGACTCCACCGTATTGGAATTAGTATGCGGGTTTGTCGTTACATAATCAGCATCAACTTGGGCCAGCATATAATTATCTATTCCAACTACTTCGGGGGTTTGTTCCTTAGGGTTAACTTGCAAGGCAACATTTGTACGGACATAATTACGAATTTCATTTACTGTTACCGCACCATCCTCATTCGTGTCAGCTTTTCCATAGAGGCCCTCCAGTAGATAATAGCTAAAAACACCCCGACCGTTACCCCATTGAAGACCTTCATGACTTAGTTCGGTCGGTTGACAAGAAAAGAGGGTGGTTTCATTTTTAGATTGCAATTCCTGTTGTTCACCACTGAGATGAGGCTCACTATGTTTTATTTTTCCACTCTTGCAGGCATCGATAATGAGGATTACTTTAACACCACGTATTACAGACATGGTCGCCGTTCGTTCCTTTATGTCCTTAAGGGCTATGGCACCTCCATCCCAATTGAGTTGGGGTATGGCATCCCAAAAAAGCAAAAAACCAGGGATTGAAACGGTCGATGATACATCACCATGCCCGCTAAAATAAATGATAGCTTTATCTCCTGCTTTACTTTCTGTCAGTAACCAGTCCAAAGCACTACCAAACGTCGCACGGGTGGCTGCCTCATTAATAAGCACATACAGATTTTCATCTGATAAAGAGCCTCCGGCCGGTGACCGCAAATAGGCTTCAAAAGCCGCAGCATCTCGATGCGCAAATTGCAGATCGCCTATACCATCATCCTGATAGTCGGATACGCCCACGACTAAGGCCCGTGTCTCCCCGCTTTTGCCAAGTGGCCTGATCTGCGCTGACAGAGAAATAGGCGGCCACGCGGCCACCAGGGCCAGCAGGAGATGCAACAGCGTAGGCAGGGTTTTTAGCATGAAAGAGTTACTAAACAATGTCCTAAGGTACTCAGATCATTCATATTCTGCAAACTATATGACAGTTCCAGACAAAGGGTATCTCGTTATTCGTTTTTACCTTGTTCGGCGAAGTGTTTTTTCATCAATGCCTTCCACTCCTGCAGCGCCCTCAGCGGGGCGAGGTCCTCGTCCTTTTCCAGTTGCTCAAACGTGCTTCCTTTCCCTATTGCCTGCTCGACATAGCCGATGGCCTCGCTCGTTTTCCCATCGGCAGTGAGGAGATACGCCATGCCGAGCAGCGCTGCTGTATAGTTAGGGTTTAAATCAATCGCTTTGAGGAAGTTTTGCCGGGCCTCGTCGGGGCGGTTGGTCTTGAAATAGACCATGCCGAGGTGCTTGCGTGGGTTAGCCAATGTCGAATCGAGTGCAATGGCATTCCCCAAAACATGTTCCGCTTCGGCGTAGCGGCGGGTGTTGAGGTAAGCAGAACCTAGGTTGTTCCAGTAATTGGCAATTGTAGAATCGAGCGCTAAGGCTTTTAAATAAGTATGTTCCGCTTCGGCATAGCGGTGGGTTTGGTCGTAAGTGAAACCGAGGCCGTTCCAAGCTGCGGAATATGTCGAATCGAGCGCGATGGCCTTTAAATAAGCAAGTTCCGCTTCATCGTAACGGCGGGTATTGAGGTACGTTAAACCGAGGTTGTTCCAGTAATTGGCAATTGTCGAATCTAGCGCGATGGCCTTTAAATAAGCATGTTCCGCTTCGGCGTAACGGCGGGTGTTGAAGTACGTTAAACCGAGGTGGTTCCAGTAATTGGCAATTGTAGAATCGAGTGTAATGGCTTTTAAATAAACATGTTCCGCTTCGGCGTAGCGGCGGGTGTTTATTTTAGTTAAACCGAGGTGGTTCCATGAATTGGATATTGTCGAATCTAGCTCGATTGCTTTTAAATAAGCATGTTCCGCTTCGGCGTAGCGGCGGGTGTTGAAGTAAGTTGAACCGAGGTGGTACCAGTACTTGGCAATTGTAGAATCGAGTGCTATGGCTTTTAAATAAGCATGTTCCGCTTCGGCGTAGCGGCGGGTGTTTATTTTAGTTAAACCGAGGTTGCCCCAAGCTATGGTAAATGTCGAATCTAGCTCGATAGCTTTTAAATAAGCATGTTCCTCTTCGGCGTAGCGGCGGGTGTTGAAGTACGTTAAACCGAGGTTGTTCCAAACGGAAGAGTTTGTCGAATCGAGTTCAATGGCTTTCAACAGTTCTTCTTCTGCCTCCGAATTTTTGTCCAATATCATCAATGTCAAGCTGTAGTCACTGAACCAGCAAGGGTATAGGACGCCGCCACTATCCCGGTATTTCTCAAACAAGGCCACGGCCTTTTCTTTATCGGCTTGGCCTTTCTGAAGGGAATACCATATTGCCCATCGGTTGATGACGTAAGGATGTAGTGAATCAATGGCTTCGGCCTGCATCAAAGCCTGTTTTGCCAATTCATGCTTTCGTTGGTAGATAAATTGATAAGCTAAATCCGCAAAGGGTAGCACCCAGTTGGGCGCTAGATTGCGGGCCTCCTGTGCACAGACGAAAGCTGAATCGGGCTGCCGAAGGTTGGATACATAAACAACACTCATCCTATGCCACGGCAGCGGTGATTGAGGCTCCAGTGCCAGCGACTGCCTGAAAAGGGAAAGGCATGCACGGCCAAGGGCTTCGTCGGGGTTACTATGTTGCATGTGAATAATGCCCTCGAACAAGAGCTGCCTAGCTTGTAGGGAGCGGAACATATAATGATCTTTTCCTAGTAACTCCGCAGCACGTTCCAGTTGCAAGGGAATGGGTCCCAGTTTCAACGATTTACCGATACACTCCAACTGTTGCACATCAGCTTTGAGCCAAATGTTCATGGCCTGCTGCGCATCGTCCTGGAGGGCAGCAGCATAGTTTCGGGTCATTGTACTCCTCAACGGTGACAGTCCCTGTTCGTGCATAAGTTGGGCGTAATAGTCCTCAGTGCAATTGCCGGCAGGCTCGAAAAACAGTTTATCCTGCATGGCCTGCCGGAAAGCAAGATAGATGTCACGAATGCCGGAGTCTACTGTCGCCAGTAGTTGATCCTCCATACCCCGGCTCTGGAGGGCGGCAAAGACGGGCATTTCACCAGCATTGTTTTTTTTCAAATCCGCTAATACGGCGGCATTCACAGAGGCGAGCTGATCCGTTTTATTTCCAAGCAACATCGGCACCTGGCTTTGAGGAGCCGCTTCGCCGGTCACGTTGTCTTCAAGGTAGCGGTCCAGTTCACCGACGGTCACAATATCATCCTCATTGCGGTCGGCCAGGCCATAGAGTGCTTCCACCAGGTGGTAACTGAAGTTGCCCCGGCCACCGCCCCACTGCTCGCCCTCGAGGGAAAATTCATTGGGCTGGCAGGAGAGGATTTTAATTTCGTTGGCATACTGTCGAGCCAGATTGGCGGAGGTAAGCTGGGCGCCACCGATCTGACTACCGGAAAGCTTGCCAGCATGGCAGGCATCGGTAATGACGGTGACCTTAGCCAGATTTTGTGTGGAAAGGGTGGTCACAATCTCTTGTAAGAAAGCAAGGGAATAAGTGCCACCGCCCATATACACCCTGGAGGGGGCATCCCATGCAAGCAGAAAACCAGGCTGAGATACGGTTTTGCGCTCCACATCGCCATGTCCGGAAAAGTAGATGATGACCTGGTCACCGGAGGAGGTTTGTTCCACCAGAGCATCGAATGCTTCGGCAATGCGGCCGGCGGTGGCTTGTTCGTTGGTCAATACTTTTAGATGATCATCATCGAGTGCACCACCGGCGGGCGAGCGCAGGTAGTTGGCGAATGCTTCCGCGTCCTTGTGTGCAAATCGCAGATCGGGGATGTCTTTGTCCTGATAGTCCGATATGCCGATGACGACGGCGTGGGTCGCTCCGGCTTTGACTAGGGGTTTGATCTGCGCCGAAAGGGAAATGGGCTTCCATATGGCCACCAGGATCAGACTAATTAGGATTAGAAAGCTTCTGGCCATAGTATAGAGTTTACAAACGAGTGTCCTAAGGTACCCTTTTATATCTATAATAAAAAACCCGAATCTGGTCATACGCAGGATCAGTAAAAACTCCAACTGGACAATAATGGTACGGATCCATTCCCAGGAATTGCGCATTACTCATTCGTCTTACACGGCTGCAATCTGATTAACTTGGTCACGGACCGGCCGGTTTTTCCATCCGTAATACGCACAGTCGCTTCATTGCCGCAGACACAGTTAATCAGGCGCTCATGACCCGCCTTGTTGCCATCCACTGACCACAGAAAATTATATGTGGGGGCGTTCGTTCCACTGGCTAAAATATTGCCTATAATGACGACTTCAAGATTGGTGCTCCCGTCCCGGCAGGAGGACTGTTTCACCTCGGCCTGGAAGGCCGTTCCTGAGTCAACAGGCTGGATATCTCGGGCCTTTTCGCTGGTTGGATCCGCGGTCGTATTGCCCACGTAAACAGATTTACATATTTCAGGGTCAGGCTGGATATACATGGAAGCATAGAGCCGCTGGTTACTCTGCCGCTCCCTGCACAGCACACAGGACTCCTGCGTCTGGCATGTTTTATTGGCCTCGGCTTGTAGCTTAGCACTTACCCGGGGAAGGACTACATCGCAGTAGGTGATTTCCTGCATATCCTTTCCTTTCAGGACATTCATTCCGTCAATAATTGATTTAGGTGATTTGGCTTTTTGGGCCAGGGCCGGTGAATGGACCATGAAAAGCAGAAAGAATGCCATGATGCTGGCGATCGCTGTAATCATTGAAAAACGCATAAGTCAAAATTTTGAAGTGATTCTATGAATGATTGTTTTATTTTAATCGGGTAAGGTTACGTATTTAAATCCTTTGCCAGCACCAAGTTAATATTGTCATCGAATTCAAACGTAATCGCTTGAAACGGGCAATCCGGATTTCTCCTGATCCTGGATCGTACAGCTTCCCAATTTCCTACTATCTATTTGTCGAAAAAGACATTTGTTACCCAAAATCTGAATATAATAGTTATCCCGCCGTGGTCCTTCAAGATCAACCAGTGTCATGTCAATGCTTTTGTGACGGTTAAGTCGCTGTAATTTTTTCTCAGATCTAGAAAGAAATTCTGCGCATAGCCATAGCTACGTAAGGGATTTATTTTGAAGATATGAGGAACAAGACTTGGGCGGTCTAAAGTAGTGTTGGCATGACACTATCAAGAAAAACAGTACATACATATGCGAAAAAGGTACCATCTGGTCCAGATTTCCTACTTTTGACCCAGAACATATTAATCCAAACACCAATGGGTATGATTATCTCCCTGCTCAATCATAAAGGTGGGGTCGGCAAAACCACATCTGCCATCAATATCGGAGCCGGTCTGGTCGAATTGGGCAAAAAAGTCCTTCTCGTCGATTTGGACCCTCAGGCCAACCTGACACTATCTCTCGGGATCTCCCGCCAGAAGGCCACCATCTACGAAAATATCAAGGGGGAAGCCGAACTGGCGCCCTATACCGTCAAGGAAGGGATGGATGTCATCACCTCCTCGCTCGACCTGTCGGGCGCTGAAATGGAGATGATTAATGAAGCAGGTAGAGAGTATATCCTGAAGGAACTTTTTGAGCCGGTGCTGGACAACTATGATTTTATCATCATTGACTGCCCGCCATCATTGGGACTGCTGACATTGAATGCGCTGACATGCAGCCGTATTGTCTACATCCCGCTGCAAACGGAATTCCTAGCACTACAAGGCCTAGCCAAAATCAAGCAGGTCATCGACAAGGTGAAGTTCCGTCTGAATAAAGACATCGAAATCGGTGGCGTACTCCCCACCATGTATGATGCCCGCAAGGTATTGAATCGGGATGTCGTGGAGACCATCCTGAAGTATTTTGGTGAAAAAGTATTTAAAACCTATATCCGGGACAACGTGGCACTGGCAGAAGCTCCGGCACAACGCATGGATATCTTCTCCTACAGCCCCAAAAGCCCGGGTGCAGAAGATTACCTCAATCTCTGCAAGGAAATACTCGAACGGACCGCTACATTGAAATCGCTTCCTGAAAATGTCCATGCAGCCCAATGAGTAAAAAATCCTTCAGCGATGGGCTTGAAAGTCTCTTTTCTTCTTCCCACAGGGATGAAAGGCTGGATACGATTGCCCGGCCCAGGCGAAAAGGACTTGCTGATGACAAAAAGGGTAAACACGCAATGGCATCACCGGATGAAACCAGTGATCATCCTACTGGAGCCTTCGGCAAAAAATCCACATCCAAAACCTTTGCCCTCGACCTTGATGCCTTCCTCCAAGATGTATTGAATGAAAGCATCAACGAAGAAATGTCACGTGATCAATCTCAGGAATTGAAGCTACCCGACCGGAAAGAAGGCCATGCTGGAATCGATGCACTGATTCGCTCTACGCTGGAAACCAGCCAAATGGAAATCAATGCTAGCAAATCCAAACGGGTCACCTTTTTTTTTGACGAAAGGAAGGTCGACAAACTGAAGGAAATCGCCAAACATGAAAACGTATATATGCGTGAGGTGATCAGTCGTATCGTGGCCGAATATCTAGCTCGCCTGGAAAAAGAAGCTTAGGCAGCTCCCTTGCCCCACAACCAGAGGCGTCACAAATCGTTATCTCTTAATGAAACGTAATTTTCTAACTGCACTTTCTGTGCTTTTTCTCGCGCTTCCCCTGGCGGCGCAACAACCAAAGGATACCCTTGCCAATGCCCTGTTATGGGAAATCAGTGGTCCGGGCATCACGCAATCCTCCTGGTTATTTGGCACCATCCATCTCATTGCCGTAGACTCATTTGATCTGCCCGATCGATTGCTGGCCAGACTTTCCAAAGCAGACCGCCTTGTTCTCGAGTTAAATATGGACGAAGCGACCAATCCCATGACCCAATTGAGCTTGCTTCCCAAAATGATGATGCCCGACGGTATTAAGCTACGCGATCTGTTGGAGGATGCCGATTATAAGCTGGTAATGGAGCGATTGGATGCCATGGGATTACCAGGTTTTTTAATGGAAAGCATCAAGCCCCTGTTTTTATCCGCCCTCATTGATCCCTCTATGGCTCCCGGTGGCGGTGGTGTCGAGTCATATGATATGACGCTCTATGAGCTCGCTAAAAAGAACGATATGCAACACAGCGGCCTGGAATCTATTGAGGAGCAACTGGCTGCCTTTGATGCCGTGTCGCTAAATGATCAGGCAAAAATGCTGGTCGAGCAATTGCGTGCGACTTCCGACAGCACTATGCAGATGGATGATCTGGTCCGCTTTTATAAACAGGAAAATCTGACTGCACTACAAGCTATGATGGATGAACAACAGGATATGGATCCCGGCATGATGGAATCCCTCCTTTATGGCCGAAACCGACGCTGGATTCCAATCATGCAAACCATGATGGCCACCGAACGTGTTTTTTTTGCAGTAGGCGCAGGGCATTTGGCCGGTGAAGAAGGCGTAATCCGACTCCTGCAAAAACAAGGCTTCATCCTTACGCCGATTCCTGTTTTTCATTAACGATCCTGAGCCTAAACCATCCGAATAGCAGCTCCTTTATCGTTTTTTTGGTTGTTATAGGCCTGCACAAGTCGAAAAAATCCCCGCCAACCATGACGGGGACCACAAAACGAAAAACCTACTTAAACAACCAAACCGTGTTGTTCCTTATCTTAGGTTAATCTGGAGGCGGAGGTATTTTCCCTTTCGATAGACATTTAAAACAAGGAAATCCCCCGAACGGGTTTGACTTGCCTGCTCCTGAAGATCGGAAAAGGTGCGTACCGGTTTTCCATTCACTTCCACAATCACATCCAGCGATTTGAGGCCGGCAAGGGCAGCCGATCCACCCTCTTCCAATTGGTCCACGACTAATCCCTGAGTGATTACCAGGTTTAGCTCCTTGGCCAGTTCGCCATCAAGTTCTACTACAGTAAGGCCCATTTTTGCGCGTTGATAATAACCGTGATCGATAATATCATCGGCTATCCGACGCACCATATTGATGGGGATGGCAAAGGAATAGCCACTGTAGAAACCGGTTGGGGTGGCTATAGCCGTATTTATCCCCAACAAGCGACCATCCGTATCGACCAGGGCACCTCCGCTGTTGCCAGGATTGACAGCCGCATCAGTCTGGATAAAGGCCTCAATGGCATCCTTGGCTTTTATGATATCGATAGTTCGACCCTTGGCACTAATGATGCCCGCAGTGACCGTAGAGGTGAGGTCAAACGGATTGCCAACAGCCAACACCCATTCGCCTACCTTCGCAGCATCAGAGTTGGACAAAGGCAGCGTGGGAAGCCCTTTGGCATCAATTTTTAAAACGGCCATGTCGGTTTTTGGATCAGTCCCTATAACCTGCGCCCCAAACTTTCGGTTGTCATAGGTCGTGACCTCTATCTGATCCGCAAATTCAACGACGTGATTATTTGTTACAATGTATCCATCACTTGAATAGATCACACCAGAACCACTAGCTTCCTTCTTCTGGATGCCGGGGCTAAGGCCACGAAATCCATAAAAAAACTCCTCCTCAAAAGCACCCCAAGGATTACGTGCCCGATCCTTCTGATAACGTTGTCGGGCGAGTTGATCTGATTCTGAGGCCCGGATATGCACCACTACGGGCATCGCCGCTGCTGCCGCGATCACAAATTCATTCGGTGCAGCGTTTCGGCTACCGACAACGTTAACAAGTTGTCCGGCTTTGGTTTCGGTTGGGGGCATACTTTTTTGAACTAAAAGATAACCTCCCAGGGTCAATACACCTCCTGCAAATCCGGCAAGAATAAATGGAAATAATTGTCGAATTTCTTTCATAAAAAAACGCTTTTACGACACTAACGGATAAATAATTTGAACGCTTTGGACATTACTTTCAGGTCAAAACCGTTTACTTTAACAGGAAATTAACAGCCATGACCCTCCCTCCTGAAATGCATCTTCTCCAGCCGGAAACAGGACTCGAATTCGAGATTTTGGCAACTGCCGAATTTCAGGAAGGTCTACACTGGGGCGTACCCCGTAAAGGCCATCCCGAAGGCATGGTCATCCTCCACGTCGCAGAGGTGCTCGACAATGTGAACGCCATGCACCTGGCCCCTGAAGACAGAGCGCTACTGCGGCTTGTGGCCATCTGCCATGACACGTTTAAGTACCAGGAGGAACAATTGGCACATGATCGCCATCACCAGCACCATGGCATCCTGGCGGCGGAGTTTATCTCGCAGTTTGCTGTAGATGAAGTAGTGCTTGATCTTGTCCGTTGGCACGACGAGGCCTATTATGCTTGGCGCATGACGCTAATGAATATGCACGATGATGCAGCCTATCGCTTCGCACAGCTCCACGAGCGGATGCAGCCTCGCTGGTCGTTATATGATGCGTTTTTAAAGGCAGATACCCTTACCGGCGACAAAAACCCAGCACCCTTGAAATGGGTGGCCGAGCAAACCAAAATACGTACAGGTTCGTTTATTGCGATTCTCCAATAATCGCCATTTAGCCCTTAGGTGAGTTCAGACGGATACGTTCATCGCGATTGGCTAACTCCCAGGCCGTGTGAAAAATCAATCGCCCTACTTTTGCCATCCGTTCAAAATTTATTTTCTCAATAGTATCCGATGGTCGGTGATAGTCATCATGTGTGCCGCTGAAATAAAAAATGGCCGGAATGCCTTTTTCGACAAAGTTGTAATGGTCGGAACGATAATAATACCGATTGGGATCCTTTTCATCATTGTAAGTATAGTCCAGCTTCAGGTTGGTATATTTAGCATTTATCGACTCGTTTATATCGTGCAAATCCTGACTTAATTTGTCTGAGCCGATCACATAAATGTAGTTTGCATCATCGCCATACTTTTTATCAACTCGACCCACCATATCCATATTCACATTGACAACGGTCTGTTCCAATGGAAATACCGGATTTTCAACATAAAATTTTGACCCCAATAGCCCCTTCTCCTCTCCGGTGACAAAAAGGGCAAGCACACTCCTGCGAGGTCCCATTCCTTTCTTTTTCGCCAGCATAAATGCCTGCGTGATATCCAACAAGGTGCTTGTGCCGGATCCGTTATCATCAGCACCATTGTAAATATCATCGCCCCGTTTACCCAGATGATCAAAATGGGCTGTCATTACGACAAGCTCATCCTTCAGTTGGGGATCGCTGCCTTCGATGTACCCAAGCACATTATAGCCGGTAGTCACTTTTTCGTTGAGCTCGGCAATCAGGGTAAAGGGGGCATACAAGGATACCGGATTGGCTTTTTTCCCCTTGTTTATCCGATCGCGGGCGGCAATGACCTGATCATACTTTGACTGAATAAGGTGCCGGGTCACGTCGCTGGACACAATGGCTACAGCAGGCCAGGTCGCAGTATCCGGATCGCCGAGCGTGATGCTCGGACCGATGGAAAAACGGCGAATCTGCCCCGCCAAACGTTGGAAATCAGACGAAATTACAAATACCGCCGTAGCACCTTTCTCGCGGGCGATGCGTATTTTTTTATACCAGTTGCCACTCCACGAGCTGGGAATTTTCGTTCCGGTCAATCGGTATTTGCCCCTCTTTGATACAGGCTCCCCGTCATAGATCAGGATGGCCTTGCCCCGCACATCGACTGTATAATCACTATAGGCAGGATCATCGATGCCATAGCCCAGGAAAAGTACTTCTTCGCCTATCGTTGCCACCTTTTCATTTCGAATGGACTTCATACAAATGAAATCCTTCATGTGCAAGTAGGTCGTATCGCCAATTT
>JBBQMA010000024.1:0-11836 GCA_038328415.1 Chitinophagales bacterium
AATGCTGACAATTATACAGGTTTTACTTTTCCATTAAAACCTAATTCTCCAACTGAAGAAAGAATTGTTCCAATGATTGATCAGTATCAAGAAATATTTAAAGAATATGTTTCAGGTTACTCTACAGATCTTGGCAAAGATGACGACTATAACTATTTTTACTTTAAAAGCATTTATAAATTAATCATTTCGGGTATATTTGAGATCAACGTATTTGAAAATGATCTAAAATTACTTAATGAGAAGTACCGGCACGGTGGCTCAAAAATTAGTAGAGAAGTAATAAGAAAGCTAATTAATTTCAGATACTATTCTAATGAAGAGTTAGAAGTTGCCGTGGAAAGTGGAAAACAAATCATAAATGAAGAAAGTATAAACGTAGATGACATTCTCAACTTTATAAAACGAATTGAAATACTTATTGAATATGAAATTATTGATACTGACGTTGATTTACTAGCAACAACCTTACTTGATTTATTACAAAAAATAAATAGAACTGATTATTATCAATTCCATTCAATATATCACGACATAGAAAATTTGACTGCCAAAATACCGCAATTTGCTGGTATATTTTGTAAAGTAAAATCAATTGCCCATGAAATGGCTATTAAATATGATTCGACATTCTCAGATTCAGCATTTAAAAATTTCAAAGAAGAATATAATGATATTGGAAAGCTATTAGTCATTTTAAGTAATATCAAAACTGAGGTTATCGTTAAATTCATTACTGATAATATTGAAGATAGAGAATTCATAAATGGATTAATTGATCGATTAGATAGAGAAGTTGGAATTAGATTAAGAGATGAGGATAACCAGGTTCGATTGAAAAATATCGTTGAGATACTATCCTCACGTGCCAGCGATTTAAGATCCGTTGATGCATTCTTAATAAGAGCTCTTGTGGCTAAATTCAGCAAATTTTTATTAGTTGATTCGTAAAGCATAGAAATGCTGCAATTGGCCGGAGGGGCTAATGATATATAAAGAGGTGAGCAACCAAATGGCCCAACACTGTCTCTAACTTCAAGAAGTGTTGCATTCAATTTACTTATCTTGGCATCTTAAAGTACCCATTTTCTTCCCCACCATGCTCACCCTCCCTCCTGACCTTCACGCCTTTCTGTTCGATGATCCCTATGATGATCCTATCCTGAAGTTGCCGGAGACGGTTGAGTTTTTGCAGATAAAGAGTTGGGTCGAACTATTGGAAACGCTCCCTCGATGGAAGGCACTGGAAGAAAAAGGATTGAGCAGGGACCTCTTTTCCGTGTTCTTTGATGCGAAGGAGATTATCGCCAATCCGGCGTGGAGGCCGTATTTCGGTCCGGTGGCGCATCTTGTCACGCCTTTTTGGCTGGCTTGTTACAGGCCACATTATATTACTTATTATTTGCAGGAGGAAAACGATTATATTTATCTGGCAGAAAACGCGGCACCCTATATTTGGGAATATATGTACTTTCCTTTGATGCATATTTGCGCATCAGAACCGGAGTATTTTCCTAAGGATTATTTAAATTATTTTGTCCATGATCCTTTTTATTTGAGCGCTCGATATGCCTTGTTGATGGTTTATAGTAAGTTTCCTAATTCACGAAACAAACTCCGATCCGGACTCCGAAATAGCCTGAAAGATGTGCGAAAAACACCGAAATCCTATCAACGTGCACGCCGGGAACTCCCTATGATTCACTGTGCCTGTTATGGGCAAAGTGACCGATCGCTGATAGAAAATCATTTTCGGGATAATGGTATTCTAATTGACGATATAAATCCACTTATAGAGCGACTGTTAAAATTAAATGTGGTAGAACAGGTTATTTACCTTCCTACGATAGATGACATGATACATTTTTTTGCTGCACAGGAATCCTTTTATCCTTTGCCTATAGCCTGGTCAGAAAAATCCTTTCCTATTAAATCGCTACCTTAGGGTGCCGTTAATACTTGGGGTAAAACCGTTAACAAGATCTCCAAAACAAATATTAGTCATGGATCTGGACATTTTTGAAAAGGTAGACAAGTACATCAGCAACTTATTTGCACCAGAGGACAAGCCGCTGACCGACACCATAAAATCTCTCGATACCGAAGGTCTGCCGCAACATAGTGTTTCGGCCACTCAGGGAAAGTTTTTACAAGTGATGGCTATACTTTGTAATGCAACAAAGATTTTAGAGCTAGGGACACTAGGTGGTTACAGTACTATTTGGCTTGCAAGGGTATTGCCAGCGAATGGAAAAGTAATTACGATAGAGTTTAATAGCCAACATGCTGCGGTTGCAAGGCGGAATATCGATAACGCAGGGCTAACGGATAAAGTGGACTTACGCGTTGGAAAAGCGATAGATCTGTTACCCAAATTGCTTTCTGACAACGAAGGCCCCTTTGACATGATTTTTATTGATGCAGACAAGCCACCATACACCGAATATTTTGACTATGCAGTTTCACTTTCACGACCAGGTACACTGATTATTTGCGACAATGTTATACGAGAAGGGAAAGTCCTGGATATGAACAGTACTGACGAAAAAGTGAAAGGGGTACAACGGCTAAATGAAATGCTTAGTAATAATAAAAAAGTGACAGCAACTATTTTGCAATCCGTCGGAGTGAAAGCATATGATGGGATGGCAATAGCTGTTGTAAACCGAATGGAAAGCTGACTGGATACCGCTTCAAGTAACCAAAGCAACAACCTCCCCCACGTACTATTCCTCCGCCATTTCCATCCACTGCATTTCGAGATCTTCGACGGTTTTGTTAAGGGCATCCAGCTCCAAACTCAACTTGCTGATTCCCGTCGGGTCTAAGGCATTTTCAGAAAAAAGATCATGAATTTCTTTGCGCCGCGCCTCTTTATTAGCTATCTCTTTTTCGAGTTTATTCAGAACTTTTTGGTTGGGGTGCTGATGTGCATTTTTCCGGGGTACTGCCGCTGTTTTGACTGTAGTGTCTTGTAGTTTTTCAGTTTTTTGTTTTTCCTTCAGCCAGTTGCGATATTCTGTGTAGGTCCCGTTGTAATCGCGGATTTTCCCTTCGCCTTCAAAAATAAATAAGTGCTCCACGATTTTATCCATAAAATACCGGTCGTGGGTCACAATGAGGATCACGCCGGGAAATTCCATCAGATATTCTTCCAGCACATTTAGCGTAAGAATATCGAGGTCATTAGTGGGCTCATCCAGGATCAGTACATTCGGGTTGCGCATGAGTACCGTGAGCAAATGCAGACGGCGTTTTTCGCCACCCGATAGCTGTGAAACGTAGACTTGTTGTTGAGGCCGTGGAAACATAAAACGTTCCAGCAACTGGGGGGCCGTTAATTTTTGTCCATTGTCTAATGGCACATATTCTGCGATATCCTGAATTACATCGATGACACGTTTTTCTTCGGACAGATCAAGACCGGATTGTGTGTAATAACCAAAAACAACGGTGCCGCCCGTGACTACTTTACCACTGTCCGGACGCATTTGTCCGGTTAATAATTGGAGCAATGTTGTTTTTCCCGCTCCATTTGGTCCTACTATGCCTACGCACTCACCTTTTCGAAACGTATAATTAAAATGATCGATAAGGACCCTGTCGCCAAATTTTTTAGTGAGGTAATGCACCTCCAGAATTTTACTGCCCAGGCGGCTACCTTTGAGGTCGATTTGCAGGTCTTTATCGGGCCCTTTTTGAGTCGCCTGATCTTTAATTTCATAAAATTTGTCCACCCTGGATTTTGCTTTTGTGCCACGTGCAGATGGTGAACGTCTCACCCAATCCAGCTCTTTTAAATAGAGCCGTTTAAGTTTACCGGATTCTGCTTCGGAAGTTTCGTCGCGGGTGGTTTTTTTCTCCAGGTAGTCCGCGTAGTTTCCTTTGTATTTATACAGTTTTCCGCGTTCAAGTTCGATAATGGTGTCACATACATTTTCCAGAAAATATCGGTCATGTGTCACGATGAATAGCGTGAGGTTTTGCTGGCTGAGGTATTGTTCGAGCCATTCAATCATATCGACATCCAGGTGGTTCGTAGGTTCATCGAGGATCAGGAAATCGGGTTCCTCCAAAATGACTCTGGCCAGCGAGATGCGTTTACGCTCTCCACCCGACAAGTTACTCACACTCCGTTCCAGATCATGGAGATTCAATTTGCCCAAAACCTCGCGAATACGTGCCTCGCGGGTCCAGCCACCTTTTTCGTCCATATCATGTACCAGATCCTGCAATGCCGGATTTTCAGGGTCCAAAACAAGCATTTCCTGATATTTCCTGACGATCGCCAATACGGGATCCTTTGCATCCAGAATGACATCAATGACCCGAAGATGCTCCGCAAAGGGTGTATCCTGATCCAGGTAGCCCATGCGCACATCCGGATGGCGCTGCACTTTGGCATGCACGCCTTCCGGCAGATCCACACCGGCTGCGACCCTGAGCAGGGTGCTTTTGCCCGATCCGTTCCGTGCTACAAGGCCCACCTTCTGGCCCTTATTAATTTTGAGGTCCACCTGGTCGAAAAGCACCTTTTCGCCATAAGTTTTAGTCACCTTCTCTAATTCAAGATATGTCATCGCGGTGCAAAGGTAAGTCACGGAGTTGAGTGGTCGGTCGGAAGGGTGGCTTTGAATAACCCTACGATCGATATATTGACAAAGGGGACCTAAAATTTTTGCGATCTTCGCCCTATGTTAGGACCCAATTTGATCACCTATGAGCAGGCGCTTTCGATTGTAATTGAACAATCATCACCGCTTGGCATGGAACAGGTACCTGTCGCCCAGGCAGGTGGCAGAATCCTCGCTGAAGTGGTCTGGGCCCCGGCTGATATGCCCCCTTTTGATAATTCAGCCATGGACGGATATGCGCTGATTTGGGAAGAGGATTCGGATCAGGCCTATCACATTACCGGAGAAATTCCTGCTGGCACCATGCCCGAAAGAGCTGTAAAGCAAGGCGAATGTCAGCGTATTTTTACAGGTGCTCCTATTCCTGATGGCGCTGATACCGTCGTCCAGCAGGAATGGACGGAAGTGCGTGACGGACATATGTATATACGGACGGGTCGGGTAGAGCGCGGTGCAAATATCCGGCGGAAGGCCACGCATATTGCGCTTGGCGAGCTGGCGATGGAGCCGGGTTATTTTCTTTCACCTGGTGCGGTGGGATTTTTAGCCAGCATGGGTATTGACACGGTAAGTGTTTACCGTAGACCGGTGGTTTCTATCCTTGTTACGGGTTCAGAATTGATTCCTCCCGGCCAACCGATACAGGGAGCGCAAATTTATGAATCGAATTCCCATACGCTGCAGGCTGGTCTTGCGGAAGCTGGGATAATGGCCACCGAAATATATCGCGTTGCTGATGATGAAACGACCTTTCAGAAAGTTTATCAAAAAGCGGTGGCCACATCGGATTTAGTGTTAATTACAGGAGGCATTTCGGTCGGTGATCACGATATCGTGCGGTCGACTTTTGAAAAGGGAACGATTCAAACCCATTTTTACAAGGTAAAGCAGCGACCAGGGAATCCTATTTATTTTGGACGGGAAGGGGGTATCCTTGTGTTTGCGTTGCCCGGGAATCCTGCCTCTGTGATGAGTTGTTTTTATCAATATGTACGGCCGTGTATCCGGAAAATGAGTGGCCATGAAACGCTGGTTTTGGAACGGCGCAGGATGCCGATAGCTAAATCAGTTACCAAAAAAAAGGGACTCACCTTTTTTTTAAAAGCCAAATTGCAAGGCGATCAGGTATTGCCTCTTGAGGGACAACTATCGTATATCATGCGCTCGTTTGCCGAGGCAGATTGTGTGATCATCCTGGACCAGGAAATAGAATATGTGGATGCCGGTACAATCGTTGATGTACAACTGCTCCCTCACGGTAAAACATAATTTTAATTGTTGATGGAATCAATGATTCTTTTTTACACCTTACTGGTCATTGTGGCCTTTTTATATGCCAGTGTCGGACATGGAGGTGCGAGTGGCTATCTCGCATTGATGGCCTTATTTGGATTTTTACCTGAAGTGATGCGGCCGACGGCGCTTTTGTTGAATATATTGGTAGCCGGTTTATCCTTTTACCACTATTATCGTGAAAACCATTTTAAGTGGCATTTATTCTGGCCTTTTGCTACAGCTTCCATTCCGGCGTCGTTTGTCGGCGGGATGGTAGAGATTGATCCGTTGCTTTATAAAAAAATATTGGGTATCTTTTTGTTACTTGCTGTGGCGCGTATGTTGTGGCAACAAAGAAAGGGTGAATCGCATTATTCCGGTGTTCCATTGGTACATGCCTTAATCATTGGCAGCCTGATCGGTTTTTTTTCAGGACTTTTAGGAATAGGTGGCGGTATTATTCTTTCGCCGGTCATTTTATTGTTGCATTGGGCCAATATGAAACAAACGGCGGCTGTTTCTGCTTTATTTATTTTGGTCAATTCGGTAGCGGGTCTGGCCGGATTATTTACCGGGGGATTATCTTGGGATGAACGAATGCCTTGGATGATTGGTTTTGCTTTTATAGGTGGTTTGGTTGGAAGTTATTATGGGGCCGCTAAATTGCATTTGCAGGGATTGCGCTATATTTTGGCGATCGTTCTTTTAATTGCTTCTATTAAATTATTGCTGACATAAGTTATGGAAACGACAACGATTACGATTATTGCTTTTGGAATGGCAACGCGCATCTTTGGGGATTCAAGCATTTCGATGTCGCATGTCAACGATACCGATACCTTGCGCAACGTTCTGAATGAACGTTTTCCTGCGCTGGTAGAAGTTCCTTTTGTACTTGCAGTAAACCAGGAATTAAGTCTGGGCAATCAGCCCATTCCTCCCGGAGCAGAAATAGCTATCATGCCTCCGTACTCCGGAGGTTAAAAGAAATGTCAGAAATGAAAAAAATATTCAAACAAGGACCAATTGACCCGGCATTTGTAGGGGAAAGCATTGCAAAGCACCAATCAAAAACCGCCATCGGGGCACATGCCATTTTTTTGGGGCAGGTGCGGGCCGATGTGAAAGAGCAGGGCCAGGTCGCATGGATTGATTACACGGCTTACGAAGAAATGGCTGAAAAAAAAGTGCATGAAATTCGCGAAGCGGCGTTTGACACTTGGCCATTGACATGCATGCATATATACCACAGCTTGGGTGCAGTAAAAGCTGGCGAAATCAGCTTTTTTGTGTTTGTTTCTTCGCCCCATCGCGATGCAGCTTTTGAGGCGCTGCGCCATATCGTGGACCGTATCAAGGCGGAGGTACCCATATGGGGGAGGGAAGTGCTTGACGATGGTCGTGAGGTGTGGAAGGAAAATCAGTAATGGATGAAATTTAATCCGCCCAAAAAGCGGATGTGATGGAGATTTCCCCATGGCATGATGTAGATCCAGGACAATTCAGACCCGAAGTGCCCCTCTGAAACCTCTGGCGGCATAGTAGGATTCGGCACCGTTGTGATAAATGAAAATTTTTCCGTACCGGTGATCACCAAAGAGAGCACCGCCGAGTTTTCGGATATCATCTGGGGTGATTATCCAGTTTGATGTTTTGGTATCCATTTTTTCCAATTGCTGCAGGTCCCGGTATTCCGATTCGGTTAAAAGCGTAATGCCCATTTCGGTGGCCATACCAACAGCGCTGTGTTGCGGTTTATTCTCCTTGCGGGATTCCAATGCGTCCTGGTCGTAACACAGGCTTCGACGACCCTTTGGACTTTCTGCGGAGCAATCGTAAAAGATAAATTCATCGGAGTTCTTGTCGTATCCAGTCACATCTGGTTCGCCGCCGGTTCGTTCCATTTCATGGAGCGACCACAGTTTTTCCTTGTTGGCATCTAGTTTAGCCTTGATATGATCCCATACCAGGCCCTTGTGACGCTGCTTGTTTTTCTCAAAACGGGCGAGTAATGTGCCGAGCAAGTCTGCCTGATGCGCTGGTGATAATTCCTTCCAATTATTCTTGGCCATGTCGGGTTATTTGAATTTGTGGATCTTGTTTTTAAATAGGATTCGTCTGTGATGCTTGGCATTGAGACAAAAATAAATAAAGACAACAATATATTCATCAGCGCCCACCTCTGCCTGTTCAGTTCAGCGATAACTATTAGCTATGAATCCGGAAGGAATAACTACCCAGTTCCTCACTTTACAAGTTGTTAGTTTTGTGATGACACTAGTTTAGATGGTCCAAGTCTTTTTCTTTTTCCTCATAGCTTCAAAATAGATTCTTTAGGTAGCTATTAGGTGAAGCATTTCTTTTTAATCTGAGAACAAATCGCTGCGACAACCACGACTACGATGTACTTACAATGTCAATAGGTTAGCCTCAATGCCAATGGAAGACGGAGGAAGTGTAGAACGGAGAATGTAGAACGGAGAATGGAAAGTGAGGTCGAAGGTCGAAGGTCGAAGGTCTGAAGGTCGAAAGTCTGAAGGTCGATGGTCTGAAGGTCGAAGGTCGAAAGGTCTGAAGGTCGAAGGTCGGGAGGTCGAAGGTCTGAAAGGTCTGAAGGTCGAAAGTCTGAAAGTCGGGAGGTCGAAGGTCGGGAGGTCGAAGGTCGGGAGGTCGAAGGTCGAAGGTCGGGAGGTCGGGAGGTCGAAGGTCGAAAGTCTGAAGGTCGAAGGTCTGAAAGTCGAAGGTCTGAAGGTTGAAAGGTCTGAAGGTCGAACGTCGGGAGGTCGAAGGTCGAAGGTCGACGGAGTAGGGACGGAGTCTTTGTTGGTTGATCGTTGTTCGTTTGGGGGATGTCAAACTCCCAAACCAAACGTTTGGAAGTTGGCGCTGCGCAGTTTGAACCGACCAAGGATTTCTAAACGCTAAACCTACCTGTTTCACAACGGTAGGCAGGCATTTCAACGCTTCAACGAATAACCTCATAAAGGACGACAACCGCAGCAGTTGTTCGTCGTTCGGTTAAAGGACAACTTGGCAACCTGGCACCTTTAGTGTCGTTGTTCGTTTGATCGAAACAACGAAATAACGAAATAACGAAACAAGACATTGATTATCAGTCGAAAATATTCTTCATTTAGGACAGAAGTGAGATACGACGTATGAAGTTATAATCCGAAATAAGCACGAAGGCAAGCAAGGAGCACCTCATTAGTATCTTTGCGATTGCCGTTCAGACAAATAGAGAAAGCAACATTTTCGACAGGAAAGTAAGCTGAGAAACTTTCAAAAGAATCGAGGTTTCCAGAATGGCCAAACGCCGTTTTACCATAAAAAGGGAATGCGTAAAGCCCAAGTCCCATTCCGTCCTTTAAATTCTTCATTTGTCCTAGCTGTGCCTCCGCCAGAATTAAATGGTTAAAAAGTGCGTGTAAAAATACATTCAAATCGTTGGGTGTACTTACCAAAGCGCCTGCGCCTTTAAGACTGGGCGTAAATAGGTCACTATTTTCAAGCCACTGGTTTTTCCAGTAATAGGAGTTGGCCTCATTTTGAGCAACATCTATCGGCCCACCTGAATGCGTATTCTTTAGCGATAAGGGCTTTGTGATACGCGCTTGTAACGATTCGGCAAAACTGGTTTTATCAATATTTTCAATGATCAAACTGAGCACAACATAGTTGGCGTTGTTGTAATCTACCTTTATACCGGGGGCAAAAGCAATAGGGGCATTTTCAAAAACAGCCATAATTTCAGCCAAACTTTGAGGATTGATATTTTGGTATTTTATTTCATTGCTTTCCCCAAAATTATATATGCCTGATTCATGGCGCAGCAAATGTTCAATCGTGATTTTCCCGGCATTGGGCCAAGTAGGGAAGAATTGTGAAATATTATCACTCAACGAAAGTTTTCCCTCAGCCACGAGTTGAAGTATCATGGTAGCGGTGAGCATTTTGGAAACAGAGCCTATGCGATATTTGGTAAGTGTATCCGATTTTGTATTTGTGCTGATTTTCGAAGAACCAAAAGCGTAGGCGAATGTCACTATTCCATTTTCAGAAAAGGCGATACTGCCCATTACTTGTTTCCGTCTTTCGAAGTCGCTTAGCACTTTATCCAGCTTAGTAAAATCACGTTGCTGGCCTCCTGCGGAAAAGGACAAAAAAAGGGTACACATAAAAAGTATACGTCGCATTAATTTATTTTATTTATCGATTTGGTCAGAATCTCCGTCTTTCAAAGTTCATATTATTGTTGCTCTCGTCGATTTGATTGTCGAATTTTTTCATTGAGTTACAACTCTTTAACGGATTCACTGTAACCCTATTTTGTATGAGTCTATTTTTTCATTGCGACTAAGCGGGTCGGGCGAGGGCGTTTCACCCTTTCCTTCCCATAGCTTGTCCCGCCATTTGAGCGGGAGAACAGTACCTGAGAGACTCACCTCACACTGCCTGCTCCAGGATCAGCGGGGGCTCTTATAGTTGACGGTCGCAAGATAAGGAATGCGTCAAATGGTTGAATTCACTTCCAGTAATAATTTTACAGATTCATTTTCCCCGCTTTGGAGTGTGGTCTTGGAGATTGCAGTTTTTACAACACTCCTGCAGGAATCAAGTTTCCGTTTTCCTTTGAGCTCACCACACTTGTGTTTCTAGGACCATACGTTGATTGAACCTATTATAAAGGCTTAGGTTAACCTGTAAAGTTGGACCGAATAATCTTAGGTATCCACCTTCCGGCAGAGGTCAAACCTCCGGAATGTTTTCCACATTTGGGAGTCAAACCTCCGGAAAGGGGGTCAAACCTTTTTGGAATGGGGGGCACAAGTCCTTTGGCCAGTCTCCATTGGGGGGCAGCATGCTCCGGATTATACATTAGGTTACACGTTAGTCTGATCTATTGGACTAATTTCCTACTGCATAATAAGAGCCGGATGAATCGAGAGGTTCACGTGCATTTCTGTGAGAGGATTAGGGGGAGAGATTCACCCTTATCTTGCTCGACTAGAGGTTGTTTTTTATTTTCCATTTCATTAATTCACTAGGATATTTAAAGCCTATAGCACCCATTGGAGTTTTATTAATATGTCTAGAAACATAATTTTTTACTCTTTCAATTAAATTGGGCTCAGAATTATTCCAGCACCTCAATCTTGCGATTTTATCATTTAATGATGCGAGTGTTCTTCTATCATTATCTGTGGGACGAAAATTAATTTCTCCTATTTGTTCTCTTGCCAAAATTTCATCTCTTTTGTCAAGAATTTTATCCGAATACAATTGCTTAATAAACTCTTCAATAAATAATTTTTCAATGTTAACTAAATCCTTTTTTACAATGTCGAACAACACAACAGTATAAATTGTCTCTTTGTGCAAAAAAGCAATACACTTTCTGCCATTTAAGTAAAGCAAATGTGCATTCCATTGATGTTCAATAGATAGGGGTGTTTCAATTCCAATGATTGGCTTTATAAATTCTTTCAGTTTTGCGGTGCAATAGATTGTTGTCATTATTCAGATTTTCTGTCTTTGCAAAAATTATAGGAACTTAAATTTACATTATATAGTCTGTATAAATAACCGCTAACTCTAAGGAAAGTTGTCGCCTTCAGGCGCCAACTTTTCGGGTTTACCCCGCTGAATGCATATGAAGAGGGGCCTGTCACGTTTTGGCGGGATTGGACCTGCCTGCCCGCCGGCAGGCCAATCCGGGATCATACCATAGGGAAACATGTCTCGATCTAATCATCTTCTTTATGGGTTTTAGGTCGATCAAACTAATAGTTTTAGTTAGAAAGGACAAATCTACACCAGAGGAATCAGGATTCCACAGGAAAGTTTTGATTTTTCAGGATGAATAGGCTTTGTTTTTATACGAAAAGACAGATCAATCGTTGGGACCCAGATTTTCGCAGGGGGGA
>JBBQMA010000025.1:0-11730 GCA_038328415.1 Chitinophagales bacterium
TAAACCAACTGCAACGCAAGTTGCCTGCATTGGATCCGAATTATGTGCAACTCGACGGAAGAACAAAAGGAGATATTATCAATTTTCTCCATCAATTGTCGAAGCAAATCAGTTTTTACGATCTAAAAAATACTCCTGGGGGTGATTGGTCTGGATTTTTCGACTTTCTGAAGTCTGCCAATGGAAGCATCATGAGTGATGATGAGCTGAACCAACTCATGGCTTCCAGAAATGACTGGCCTCCACATCTGGCGCTGTTAATGGCTTTCCTGCGTTTGTACGCCATCTCGCAGCAGGATATGAATCAGTTAGTAGGTAAACACCTGAACTATTACTATAAAAAGGTTTTACAACTAGCTCCTAGAGTTGCCAAGCCTGACAAGGTTCATGTAACGTTTGAATTAAACAAAACGGTACCAACCTATCTTCTGAAGCAAGGTACGTTGCTGGATGCAGGCAAAGACACCTCAGGGCAACCGCTAAGATATTCCTTAGATCATGATATGGTAATTAACCGTGCGGTTGTTCAGTCATTGAAATCATTGTATTTCGATCAGCAGAATGGCCGGGCAATTGTATTTATCGCAGACGATGCCACGTTAGTGAAGTCTTCGCTTAGCAGTGGCTGGCGACCTTTTGGGGCTTCGCAGCTTGCGATGGCTCCTGAACTAAGAGACATGGTGGAAGCAAACCTTGGTTTTGCCATAGCATCGCCCGCCCTTCTTTTAGCGGAAGGTACACGGGCTATATCAATTACCATCCATTTAACAGCCGCACCTGGTATCTCATCAGATGATCTACCTTCTTTTCTACCTGCCTGCTTTGACATATCTCTTACCGGGGATAAAGGATGGACATCCCCTTCATTCATTCAAACTTATACTAACGACAGTGATAACATAAATCTTACACTCTCCACAAAATTAACCGATAAGGATGCTCCTGTGGTTTCCTACAATTCCGAGTTGCACGGAGATGGATACACTACCGCCTGGCCGGTGCTTCGCTGTATTCTTCAACCATATAGATTCCAATTGGAGTCTCTCGATAAGTTTACAGTAAGCAGTGTTGATATTGAAGTAAAAGTTGGAGAAGTAAGCGCTGGTCGAGAAATAAGTGCAGGACTAAGGAATTTGGTGTTGCAAAATGATGAAGGCTTACAAGCCGTAAACAAGCCTATCTTACCTTACACTTCATTCCCCCGTATTGGTAATAATTTTTGCATTGGTAGCCATGAAGCATTCAGCAAAAGTTTACAGTCTGTTTCCGTTACATTAAATTGGAAGGATCCACCTGACAATTTCAAAAATTATTATAATGAATACGATAATCCTCAAGTTAATTATAGCAAATTTCAATACAGAACATCTATATTGGCCGCAGGAAATTGGAAGATTCTAAGGCCAGGTACTCGACCTCTTTTTGATGGGAGTAATACTTCAAATCCGAAATTAATTACTGAAGATGGATCCTTAATTCAGGAATCAGGTTACGTCAGGAATCCCAATTTGAGTCCTGTGAAGGAATACTCTCCGGGTGTTAACCAAGGTTTTATTTCAATTCAGTTGAGTGCACCAAGACCGGGTGACGTCGGAAACTTACCTTCCTATGCCCCTTTCGAGGCTTTCGGGCATAAAGCCTTTCCAACTATATATGCGGTTAAAGCTATTAATTTGGCAAAAGATCCAGCTACCCCACCTGCTATAACCTTACCCAATCAGCCCTATACGCCAACTTTACAGTCGGTTACTTTGGGTTATAAAGCAAAGGAAACTTTTACGCCTTCTATACCGAACCGTATTGATCAGTTTTTCATGCTCGATGCTTTCGGCAATGTCGAATGTAATGCCAATATTCCAGCCAGGCTTATTCCTGAATTACCGGTTTCTGCTGCTACTTTAACAGGTAACCAAGTCGGTGTTCTGTACTTAGGAGTTGACAATTCCCAACTTCCGCAGATTCTATCTCTTCTTTTTCAAATGGAAAGCGGCAGTATGCCGGGAAGCGTTTTGCTGCAAAAAATGGATATTGCATGGAGGTATTTAAAAGATAATGCATGGCAACCAATTGCTTCCCCGAATATACAACGGGAAACTACCGAATCCTTTCAAAAGCCAGGGATCATCCAAATTAGCATAGCTTCAGATGCAGATTTAGCAGCCACTTTAATGCCTTCGGGGCTATGCTGGCTAAGAGTAACCGCCTACCAAAATGCTGACGGAGCGAGCGATATTTCAACGATCAAGGCGCAGGCTGCTTCAGCCACCAGAATCGCCGATGATGACGCAGTTATTTCCACATTACAGCCCGGAACCATCACAAAATTGGTAGCAAAAGCATCTGCCATTAAAACAGTAGCCCAAAACTTTCCTTCCTTTAATGGACTGGCCTCCGAAAGTGATGCTGATCTATATGTGCGCACCAGTGAACGCCTGAGACACCGCAACCGGACTATAACTGGCTGGGATTATGAACGGATCTTGCTGCAGGAATTCCCGGGCCTCTTCAAAGCAAAATGCCTTTCGCATACGGATTATATTGATGATTTCAATAACCTTAAGCCTGGAAGCATAAAATTGGTGGTAATACCCGATGTGCGGCGAGGAAATGCAGGAAATCTTTTGCAGCCGATCTGCAATCTTGCTTACCTTGATGAAATAAAGCAATTCATTATTGAAAACAACCCTTCGCCATTCCTGAATAGCGACACGGTTTACGTTTCCAACCCGTTTTATGAGACCCTGCTGGTTGATTGCAAAATTTCTTTTGTCACGGGCTACGATCCGGGATACTACAGCAATCAATTGCAGAATGAAATTTCCCGTTTCCTCAGCCCCTGGGCTTATGATGAAGGGCAGGATGTTACATTTGGAGGCAAGATATACGCATCAGAAATCCTGTCATTTATCGAGGGCCGATCATATGTCAATTACGTCATAAATTTTCAATTATATCACCGTTCTCAGGGCAAGGATTTTACATCCGGAGTCGGCTGCATGAAAATAGGAAACGATTTCATTGTTCGTACCAAACCTTTAGCCACCATTGCCAGCTCCGACACTTCTTTGGCTTACTTTGCCGGAACTACGATCGGAGTGGATTTTGTGGTAGGCCTTCCGGTTGATGTGGCAACAGCCTCACGCCCTGATGCAATTTTAGCTTCGAATATAAATCACCGTATTGGTGCGCTGCAGGAGGATAGCTTCGAATGCAGCGGTATTACATCTCTTGGAATCGGGGAGATGATCGTTGGATTAGATTTTATACCTATATAATGACAAAAAATTAAGAAAAAATAATCATGGCAACAAGACTTAACAAATCCTCGCTAAATCAGCTTTTCTCAGACGGTGAACGTCCTACCGGCGATAACTTCCAAAGTGCCTGGATGTCCTTCTTAAATCAGACTGATGATCAGATAGCTTATAATGCTACAAATAATAGCATAGAACTCGGACCAAATACCGGATTGGTGCTTGGTAATCCAACGAGAGGAGGGACTGCCGGTACACTCCGCTTCAACAGCGGTACGCGCACTATACAATTCCACGATGGTAATGTTTTTAGGGATATTGCCGAAGGTGCCGGCGCTTTTGTACCAGTTGGGACAGGGCCAGCAGTTGCATTCAATGGAGGCAATGTAGGGATTGGAACAGCAACTACAGTTCCATCCCATCGCCTTGAAATTCCTTTAGGAGATAATAATTCGGCAGGTGAGGAAATATTATTGGGAAATCTGGTAATACATAATGGGACGGCTACGGATTCCGGAGCTTATATAGGAAACACCGCACTGGCTTCCAATCCTACTGGGTATGCTTTACTTCAAAATAGTGTTGGCAGAACTACAATTAACGCCAGCAATGCAAACGGTTCACAGTTATCTTTGGCCATAAACGGCATAGACAGACTCTTAATTACACAATCTTCAGATATCGTGCTTACACCTTCTACAAGTGTATTAATCCGGGGAGAGGTTAACATTGGGACTAGGTTAGCGGGTCGAACATTGACTATCAACAATGTAACTACAGGGGGCACAGGATCACCCGCGTTAACCCTAAATGGTGATAACACAGCTACTCCGGGTATACCCGCATTGGTCGTAAATGGTGCTGCGGCAAAAACCGGTAGTCTCGTTTGGGTTGCTCCCGGATCGGATGCAAGAATCAAAAAAGAAATTAGACCTTTTAAGGAAGGCCTGGATAAAATCATGCAACTTAATCCGGTAGTTTATAAATATAACGGTAAAGGGGGGATTGCTGACAATGATGGGGATATTGTTGGATTGATTGCACAAGATGTTCAAAAAGCAGCTCCTGAAATGATTTTTTCAAAGTGGCAGAAGCTGAATTCTGAAGATGAGAACGAAACTGAACTGCTGAACTATGATTTCCACAATGTCTTATTTATGTTCATTAATGCTTTTAAAGAATTGAATGCGAAGGTAGAAAAATTAGAAAAAGCTTAAAAAATGAAAAATGAAAAACAAATCATTCATCTGGAACTGACCATAGAGGAAGTTAATCTGATACTAACTGCCTTAGGTCAATTACCTTACGTGCAGGTAGTGTCGATAATGGAAAAAATCAGGAAACAGGCAGAAGGGCAATTTGCTTCAAACATAGAAACAAATAACAACCAAAAATAAGGATGCATGGATGATCCTGTCAAAATCAGCTTGGCTAATCTGTTGCAAAACAGCAAAAACTTCAACTTTTTGCAGCAGCAGGGATTACTGCATATTCAGCAGCTTGCCTCTGCAACATGGACCGACCATAACCTCCACGATCCCGGCATCACCCTGCTTGAAACACTGTGCCATGCCCTCACAGAAGCTGGCTTGCAAGCAGGGGCAGCTTCTTCTTTAGACAACACCGAAGGTGTATATAAAAATTTTGCTGATTTGCTGACCAGCGCTCAGCAAACGGCACCACAGGATTTTTTTACCTGTTCACAGGTTTTGCCCTCTTCTCCTGTTTCCCTGACTGATTATCAAAAAGTGCTTCTCGATCATCCGAGGATTAAGCGGGCTTGGATATCAGTTATTGAAGGAATCCCAACCGGCAATCTAAGCGTGTTGCAGCAGTTCAATCCGCAGGTTAATAATATCATCAGCAGCCCTATATCTGAAAACATAGATCTGAATTCCAACATCCTTTGGACCGAGTTAACAGTGGCAGGAAGTCAATACCAAGTTGAAATTGCTTTCCCATACTGGGATGACCCCGAGTCGGCTCCATTTAAGAACGATGTAACCATTTCTAATTTGTTCTACAATCCCGATTTAACCAATCCCTGGTTACAAATATCCGGAACGGATTCTTATTTTACTTTTTTAAACTTTTTGGGGAATGGCAATCCTATATCCTGGCCGCTTGTTTTAAGAATTATTGGCTCATCATCCGGATTAACCTCTACAATTCGCAATCGCATTTTAGAAACCGCGGCTGAAAGCCTTATTACCCCATCAGCAAATCCACCTCTCTTAAAGCAGTACAACCAGAAGATAATGATGGCATTTGAATCCAGCCATCGCATTCGCAGCTACCTGAAGAATTACCGCAATCTTTGTGAATCTTTTTCAGCATACCGCTCCGTTCGTATGCAGGAAGTAGCTATTTCCTGCATCATCGAAACGGGAGCAGGAATAGATATCGAACCTCATTTAGCTAACATATTTTATTCTATTTACCAATATATTTCTCCTCAGGCAATTCCTCAAACTCTTTCTGATTTACAAAAGCAGTTGCTCACGGAAAATATTTTCGACGGCCCATTGCTCAAGCATGGTTTTATCCAGGATTCGATGCTTGGCAGCAATCTCCCTTCCAATACCGTTTATGTTTCTGATATCATTCGGCTCATTATGGCAATGGGAACGGGAACTGACATTCAAACACGTGAAGTGGAGGAAAACAGGCCTGTGATTTCAGTAACCAATGTAAGCCTGTCGCTCTACCTCAATAACAGAAGCATTACGACCGGCGCCAGAGATTGCCTGAAGCTGATTGACAGCTCACGTTATATTCCCCAACTCAGTTTAGAAAAATGCAACATTACAATAATCCGTAATAATACGATTGCAACCTATGATCTTAAAAAAGTGATTAATCTTTGTAACGAAAAAATCAATCTAGATAATTTCGCTAATATTATTTCTACAGACACACCAACAGATATTCCCATTCCAATTGGCGAATCTTTAGCGATTGGTGATTACTATTCCATACAAAATGATCTGCCAGTGACCTATGGGGTGGGTGAAGCCGGAACTCCCGCTTCTGCTTCACCACGAAGGATGGGCCAGTCAAAACAGCTACAGGGATATTTATTTCCTTTTGAGCAGATTTTAGCCGGTTATTTTACGCAATTAGCACATGTAAATGCCTTATTATCTGCTAATTCTACGGCTACAACAACCCTCTATCAGTTGCCGCTCTATCATGTTCCGGCAGCTTCAGATTTGTTATTGCCAATGTCAGGTCATTCAAACTGGCAGGATTTTATAAATGACGCGGATAATTCCTACATGCAGATACTTAAGACAGGACAGGAAACCGAAGATCAATTCCTAAACAGACGCCATCAAATGCTGGATCATTTACTTGGAAGACTAGGCGAGGACATACAGTCCTTTTCGTCCTTGATTTACCGGCAAAGCTATTCCAATCCTAACTTCTTAACGTCTTCAGCATCGATTGCCCTGCTACAACTCAAAGCTGATTATTATTATGCGCTTCCCGATCTTGAAAAAAACAGGGCGCAGGCTTATGGTCATCCTGCTTGGCGAAACAAAGACTTGGTTACAATAAACGCCTCGCCCGATGGCTCTTTCTTTTTGTGGCAAATACTCGACGGGACCGAAAACATACTTTTCCGGCAATCTGTCCCTGAAACAAATAAAACAGGCGCAGAAGAAACGGCTGAAGCCGCAATGGTACTCGCCACTTCTGCATTAAACTATACCACTGAAGCTGATTTGAATGGATTGCAGCGAATTGCTTTACGCTGGTCGGTCGGCCAGCAATCAGTCGCAATAAGCAACAAGACATATGCTACAGTCGCCGATGCAGAAAATGATATTCCGGCATTGCAACAAAGCATGCTGAATCTCTGGCTGAAATACAGTCTCTCTTCATTGGAATCAAGATTATATCATTTATTGGGCATAGCAATTAAGGGGGAACGCAGGCAACTGGTTAACCCAATAGGTCCAAATGAAGGATTTTATATCATTGAACATCTTCTTCTGAACCCGGTTACATCCGATGACAACCCATTAATTTTTCCTGATTCCCCATCGTCATGTCTTCCCGTTTCCTCATCAGGTATTCCGTATTCCTTACCCAAAGATACCTATTCATTTATCCTAACAGTCGTTTTTCCTTCAGGCTATGCCCGGGATTTTTCCGATACCAGTATAAACCCATTGAAACAGGAAACGACACCCGATCGTTTTCGTGACCTTGAATTTCGCCAATATGCCGAACAAACTATCCGAAAATTTTGCCCAGCTCATATTCTGCCATTAGTGTTGTGGGTAGATGTGGCTTTAGCCGGAACGCCTTTGGTGAAGAGTTCGAACGAGCCTGACTCTCCGCCAAGCTCTCCACCAACGCCTAGTTCAAACGAGTCTTATCCCTGTTTCGATAACCTCGAATCAATATACACGGAATGGCTTTCGGCTTTTTTTACTGACGAAGTGGATCCTTCTGTGATTGCACCGTTTCGGAACAACCTGGTGAGCATTTTAAACGGAATTTTTTCAGATTTAAATTAATTCGGTGAAAAACAAAGCTACCCATATTATTCATAAGCTCACGCTCGATACTCGATTCAAGGATTTCACCACGTTGCACTCCTGGGATGCAGCCACCCAGGCAAAAACTTCTGATGCAGTGCGCAGGTCCATAGAGCAGTGTTTAGAAGCCTATGGTTCTACAAAAGAATATTTGACGATTGACAGGCTCGAGATCGATTTAGGAGAATTCAGCGCCGATCAGCTCTTGAGCAAAATGCCCGAAAAACTCTACCGGGAATTACAAAAAACATTAAGGTCCTACCGTATGGACCTGAATGACTTTGAAAAGGCCGAAATTATTGAAGATGTTTCACACATAAACATTTGGTCAGCACCAGGTGCAGAAAAAAGAATTGTAAGTCCCATGGTCAAAAATTCAGAGGTAGCGGCTTTCCTGTTTTTTCTTCAGCACGGTTATCTTCCCTGGTGGTATTCGAATGAACCGGCCTGGGACCCGGAATGGCTTCAAAAATTAACAGGAGAAAATTGGAAAGAGCTGCGATATTTTCTTACAGCTTATCCCGAAAAGGATGTTTATTATGAAAATGCGGTGATAAGATTAATCTGTCAATTTAGTGACGGGTTTTTAGCAGGTTTGCTGAACGGATTGCAAGGGAAAGAACCAGTTGAAAAAGCATGGAGCTGGCTTACCCATTTCTATAAGACGGTGCAGAAACCTGAAACTAAATATCTCCTTAATGAAAGATCTCTTCTGTCATTGTCCGTTTTACGAAAGCATTTCTGGAAGAATTGGATCAGGTATGCCGTAGGTAAGTCGGATATACCGGAATTGGCAACCTTCTTCGCCCTTATTAACCAGCCTTCATTAATTACTTATTTTTTATCCGGAATAGCAGAGAATAAGGAGTGGATGGACAGTCTTCCTCAATTTTGGTATCGCGAATTATCCAACTTAAAGCAAAAAGAACATGAACCTAAAACTGAATTAAGTGTAAGAAGCAAATTTGTCAACGCTTCACAAAGGGAGAAATTCAAATCGCTCCAAAAAACGGGTCCCACTGAAAAAAGTGGTCATACTGATGGTGCGGGTCCCACCGATAAAGCCGATTTCATCCTTATTCCTGATTCAGGCCTCGTTTTGTTTCATCCATTTTTACCACAATTATTTAAACACTGCAACTGGCTAAATGAAAATGAATTTGTCAATGATGAAGCAAGAAACCGTGCAGTATATGCACTGCATTATTTAGCTGTAGGCGATGAAGCCGCTCCCGAATATGTATTGATGCTGCCGAAGTTGCTTTGCGGCATTCCGCTCGGGTGGCCGCTGGAACCGGCGCTGCCGCTTACCGATGAGGATAAGGCAGCCTGCGATGAATTGCTGATACAGGTTATAGCGCACTGGACGGCATTGCGTAGCACCTCACCGGCCGGCCTGCGGGAAACATTTTTGCACAGACAGGGAAAATTATTTTTATCGGATGAAGGATGGCGCCTTGAAGTGCAGCGAAAAACAGAAGACATTTTACTGAATCGGCTGCCCTGGGGTTTTTCCATGATTAAATTCTCATGGATGCCCCGGCTATTATCTGTTTCCTGGGAATAAATTTAATGTAAAACTCACTCTTCCTAAATCAAAATAAAATGAAAAAAGAATCTAAAAACTACAATGCGCTTGATGGTAGATTTATTTTAGTGGCTATTTTTTTCCTATTAATTGGGAATAGAGCCTTTGCCCAATGTGAGGATAGCGGTCCAGGTTCGGCATGTCATACTAATATAAATTTTGATCCGACTTGTTATGTAACCTATATGGATGTAAGAGACATAACAGATTTAAAGCAATCAGGTCTTGTCAACGTCACCTCAGTATCAATTTTGGGTAATTCAGATCCTAACATCGCAAGCATGAATATAACCGACATTTTTATAAAAAATGCGGCTTGCACAAATAATGATGGACCCTACACTGCTGCCGATTTTCCCTCGGGATATGGCATAACTTTCGAAAATAGTGCTCTTGGTACGCGTGAGGTAAGAATTAGAGTTACAAATCCTGATGCTGGAATAAATTTAGCTATTTCGGTTGGAGACTTTATTAGTTTTAATGTAACTGCTTTTAACGACGTTGGTCCAATTGTAGTGCGAAAATATTTTTTCGAGATAGTTGGGCATTCCTATATTTTAGGAGACACGCATATTCTCACAGTTGACGGTGTAAAATACGACTTCCAGGCAGTCGGGGAATTCGTCTCTTTGAGATCAGATACCGGTGATAATTTCGAAATCCAAACCCGCCAATCCGCAGTTGCAACGACCGGACTGGGAACTGATCGTTACAGTGGCCTCTCCACTTGTGTCAGTGTCAATACGGCCGTTGCTGCCCGAGTCGGGAAACATCGGGTAACCTATCAACCCAACATCAATGGAAGACCTGACCCCAATGGCATGCAACTCAGGGTGGACGGCAAGTTGACAGAACTTGGCGAAAATGGACTTGATCTTGAGTCCGGCGGCCGCATTATGAAATCACCTGCCGCAGCAGGCGCGATCGAGATCGAATTTCCAAATGGTGCGTCTCTTGTAGTTACACCTGCCTGGTGGTCTCGCTATAGTCAGTGGTACCTCAATTTAGCGATTAACAACACCGCAGCCACAAAAGGTATTTCGGGTGTTATCCCTTATAATGAAACCATTCCCGGAAATTCGGAACGTACGAAAAGCTGGTTGCCTGCCCTTCCTGACGGTTCATCGGTTGGACCCATGCCAACAAGCCCGCAGGAACGCTACGAAATACTTTACAAGAAGTTTGCCGATGCCTGGCGAGTAACCGATCAAACAAGCCTCTTTGAATATGCATCCGGGACATCTACCGCTACATTTACAGACAAAAATTGGCCATCGGAAAACGCACAATCATGCGGTGTTCCCGGACAAACGCCGCAGGCTCCCATTGAACGCGCAGTTGCCGAGAAGTTAGCTAGCGGCATCGTCGATCCCAACTTGAGGGAATTCGCCATTTTTGATGTGATGGTCACGGGTGAGCCCGAATTCGCAGAGGCCTATTTGCTTACTGAAAAGATACAAACCAGTACGACAGCCACTGCATTGAATGTTAGCAAAGACACAACAAAGTATGGAGAACCGGTGACGTTTACAGCGAGGGTGGCACGAAAGTTTTCAGCAGGAAAAGATGATTTGACTGGTACTGTTGAGTTCACCGTCGATGGTAAGAAAATCGAACAGGTGAAGCTTGAAGCGGACGGCCGTGCAATATTAACAACGGAAGCTCTTGAAGTGGGCCAGCACCAAATTGTGGCGACGTTTATACCCGATTCGGGCAGTCCGGCTTTTTCCAGCAGCAGCCTCGGATCGACCCATACAGTAATCGGCGCTACTTCTATATTGCATCAATGGTGGGTTTGGTTGGTAGTTTTTTTGGTTATTGCTGGACTTATTATTGCACTGCGCAGGAAAAAGAAAAATCCTTAATTCCACTTACAAATACTCCGTAGCGCTAATGGTGTACTTCTTCTGGGCCCAAGTGGTTTAAATGACTGCTTGGGTTCCAGCTTAAGTGGTGGTGTAAGGATGAAGCTTACGCAAATTAAGGTAGTCCAATTAAAAAAATACTGGCAAGTGAAATTTAATTTGAAATTTTGAAAGCTCCGTTTTATGTTCGAAACACATAAAGAAAATAAAACAAATACATCACTTACCGCTCACAATGGCAAGTCTTCTTTCTTTAAATCGCGCATTCAGCCTAAGCTCACCATCAATCAACCCAATGACATTTACGAGCAGGAGGCAGATGCCATGGCGGTCAAGGTGATGCGCATGCCTGATCGAGAAAACACGGAACAGCCTTTTTTTAGGCCTAGTGTTTCCTCTCTACAGCGTATGTGTTCGGATTGTGAAGAGGAAGAAAACAATATTCAACGGAAAGAATTGAATAGGGAAGAGAT
>JBBQMA010000026.1:0-11632 GCA_038328415.1 Chitinophagales bacterium
TCTGTTCCTACTTTTTGATTAAAAAATCGGTCTCTTCGAAGGCTGAACTTTTGGACCGTCTTCGTTTAGAACCGGAAAAGGTCATTTGGGTCTATTCGGTGGCATATCGGCAAATGCCATTAGGTTTATTTGTTACCGAAAAAATAAGGATATATTTTGCCTGTAGCGATAGCTGTCAATTTGACATGGATGTTCCCATTTCAAGTTACAGCGCTATCATGCGTTTGTTGGGGCGTATCCTGCCTAAAGCGTCCTTCGGTTGGACCGCAGACCGCCAAGAACAATACAGGCTTGACCCATCAAGTATACACAAAGATCAGGGCAGTGGGGCACGATAGAGTGCACCATCACTCCCTGCTAAAAGGATATATGATCCAGAGATTCCCGCAGCCAAAAAGTCTATATGTGATGGTAATCCTTCCAGAATAATCCAATCGGAACCGCCATTTTTTGTCAACCAGGCCGTTCCCTCATCGCCTGCAATCACGCCTGTTTGTGCGTTTTTAAAGTAAACAGCACGGAAAGGGGGGCCTCCGACAGCCAGCCTTTTTTTGCCGCGTTGATTTTTCCAAGTACTTCCACGGTTTGTGGTCTTTAATATGCTGCCACCATAACCCACGATATATCCTGTTTCCGGGTCCGGAAAGTGGATTGCCATATAGTGGTCACCGTAAATATCCTGAATATTCCAGGTGTCTCCCTGGTTTTCCGTTCGATAAACCACACCATAGCCAACGCAAACTGCTGTAGATGAATCAATAGTGACGACGCTGTTGATTCGGTTGAGATGTTCAAACAAGTGCGCCGCATTTCCCGATACATCAGGAGTAAACATATATCCGCTTTCAAATGCATTTCCGCCCACAACAATACTGTGGGCCCCAGGAAACGAGGTGATGCCCCGTGATATGGCCCAATAATTGGGATGAGAATAGGTCCAGCCGGGCCCCTCTTCATACTTCCACATATGTCCATCTACTCCGGTAGTCAATAAATATCCGTCTGTCGAACGATGGATGGTCAGAAGTGCTTTGTCTGTCTGGTGAATGATTGTCGCATTCAATCCTGCGTCTGGACTATGCAGTACTACTCCGGAATACCAGGAGTCTCCACCGACCACCCACACCTCACCATCATTTGAAAGAGCCATACTGTACAAATCTTCAATGGTGCCGGTTTGCAATTTTTCCCAAGGCAGCTCCAAACATTCTTTCCGGCATCCGGTCAACAACAGGATTGCCGGGAAAGCTACTCTCCATAAGATTTGTATATGAATTGGCATACGACCAAAGATATGGATTAAGTTGCATATTATATTAGTTGGTCTTTTCAAATCGCCTCTTTAGGAGGAGTTCTTACCTTTGCGCAACAAATTCAAGGGCATTATGCTAGCACCAGGACTCTCCGGAGAAGTCAATTCAACCGTAAAGGATGGTATTATAACCATTTCCTTTTATCATCCTGCCCACAATGCCATGCCAGCCAGTCAGTTGGAATTATTAACAATGGCTATTGAACAAGCAGGAGAAGCGCCTGATGTGAAGGTGATCGTTTTGCAAAGTGTCGGTGAACGCACGTTTTGTGCCGGCGCAAGTTTTGATGAACTAGCATCCATATCAAATCTGGAGGAAGGTAAAAAATTCTTCATGGGATTTGCTCATGTGATAAATGCGTGCCGTCGATGTCCCAAAATCATCATAGGCCGCATTCAGGGCAAAGCCGTTGGTGGTGGTGTGGGTATTGCTGCTGCTACAGATTATTGCCTGGGAACACAACACGCTGCCATTCGGCTAAGCGAACTGGCTTTAGGTATTGGCCCCTTTGTTGTTGGTCCGGTGATTGAACGTAAAATCGGGAATGCTGCATTCCGGCAACTGTCACTGCGGGCCAATGATTGGTGTACTGCCGAGTGGGCCAGTGAGCATGGCCTTTACCAGGAAGTATATGAAAATATCACCGATCTAGATCAGGCTGTTGCTCAACTTGCAAGCCAGCTATCGGCTTATAACCCGGAAGCATTGGCCGCTATGAAACAAATTTTTTGGGAGGGAACAGATCATTGGGATACACTCCTTGCCGACCGTGCCGCAATAAGTGGGCGGCTCGTCTTATCGGATTTTACACGTCAGGCCATTAAGGCGTTTAAACAGCGATAATGGGAAAGAGTCAACATCTGCCAAGTGATTCCTCAAAGGAGAAAATGAAAGCACCACCACGCAAAACAGATCTGTCCGTATTAAAGCAAGCCTACAGGTTGATGACGACTGCCAAAATCATGACAGAAGTCTATGAGGAAAACTTTAAAGTAGTTTCGAAATACGTTCACGCAACCTCGCGAGGACATGAGGCAGTTCAGATCGCAACCGGCCTGCATATGTTGCCCAAAGATTTTTTGTCCTTGTATTATCGCGATGATGCATTTTTATTGGCAATTGGCATGCGACCCTGGCAGCTCATGTTGCAGCTCATGGCAAAGCGTGATGATCCCTTCTCAGGAGGACGCACCTATTATTGTCATCCCAGTTTGCGTGATGCAGATAAACCTCAGATACCTCATCAGTCGTCGGCAACCGGGATGCAAGCCATACCCACCACAGGGATCGCCATGGGGCTTCAATACCAAGAAGTAGCTAAATTACAGAAATGGAAAAAGGGAGAGGCACCTGTTGTTGTTTGTTCACTGGGTGATGCTTCAATAACAGAAGGAGAGGTGGCGGAAGCGCTGCAAATGGCTGCCTTAAAGCAGTTTCCCATTCTCTACTTGGTGCAGGACAATGGCTGGGATATTTCTGCTAATGCAAAAGAGATCAGGGCTCAGGACGCCTATGATTATGCTGGAGGGTTCCATGGAATCGAACGGCGCCGTTTAGATGGCACGGATTTCCAAGCTTGTTATCAAGAGATTGGCGATATCATCCAAACGATTCGTAAAGAGAGACGGCCCTTTCTTGTGCATGCCTCCGTCCCTTTGCTGAATCATCATACGAGTGGAGTCCGCAAAGAGTGGTATCGTGATGATTTGCAAGAACATCAAGCCCGCGATCCCTGGCCCCTGCTTAAGGCTATTTTGTTGGATTCAGGCGTTTCAGAACAAGAACTATTTGACGTTGATACTGAATTAGAGCAAATAGTCCGGGCAGATTATACGCGTTCTTTAGCATCAGAAGATCCGCGCCCCGAGGATTTGTTTACACACGAATTTGTTCCAACACCAGTAACAGAAGAACTCGGCGAACGACAACCTGAAGGCAAGGAGGAGAAGGTAATGGTGGATTGTGCCTTATTTGCCATTGAAGAATTGATGCGTAAACATCCGGAATGTCTGCTCTATGGTCAAGATGTTGGAGGCCGGCTAGGCGGTGTGTTTCGTGAGGCAGCCACTTTAGCACAGAAATTCGGTGATCACCGTGTCTTTAATACACCTATTCAGGAGGCATTTATCGTAGGCAGTACAGTGGGTATGTCCGCGGTAGGTCTGAAACCAATTGTCGAGGTGCAGTTTGCTGATTATATATGGCCAGGACTGAACCAACTTTTCACGGAAGTAAGCCGGTCCTGTTATTTATCAAATGGGAAGTGGCCGGTGAGTTGTATCATACGAGTGCCGATTGGAGCCTACGGAAGTGGAGGCCCCTATCACAGCAGCAGTGTGGAAAGCGTATTGGTCAATATTCGCGGTATTAAAATCGCCTATCCCAGCAATGGCGCCGACCTTAAGGGCCTGATTAAGGCAGCGTATTATGACGGCAATCCTGTCGTGATCCTGGAGCATAAGGGGTTGTACTGGTCCAAGGTAAAAGGAACAGATTCAGCACGAACCGTGGAACCGGATGAACACTATATCGTCCCCTTTGGCAAAGCAAGGACCTATCTAGATGCTGACCCTGCGCTCATAGCGTCCACCCCTACGCTTGGTATTGTGACTTATGGGATGGGTGTACATTGGTCATTCAATGCCGCTAAAAACTGGCCTGGCCGGATTGAGATTCTGGATCTGCGCACCATTGCACCTGTGGATGAGGAAGCGATGTACCAACTTGCACGACGACACAACAGGGTACTTGTCGTAACAGAAGAGCCAGTGAATAATACCTTTGCACAAAGCCTGTCTGCAAGAATCCAGTCGGAATGTTTTATGTCATTGGATGCACCGGTTCGTACCATAGGATCGGAAAATATGCCAGCAATACCACTGAATAGTGTGTTGGAGCAAACGATGATTCCTTCGGCTGAAAAAGTAGCCTCGGCCATGGAAGCTTTGCTTAAGTATTAATAGACTGGTGATAGGAATGGGTTTTTAACGACACAAACCGGCTTTGCTACTATACAAATCACTAACGTTTTTAAACAATAATTAAACAATGATTCGCATACTCGCTAATGATGGCATTCATGCCACGGGCCTAAACATGTTAAAGGAAGCCGGATTCCAGGTCGATACCGATCACGTGCCCCAAGATGAATTGGTTACGATGTTGCCTATTTATGATGCGTTGATCGTTCGCTCTGCCACCAAAGTGCGGCAAGCGCTGATCGACAGTTGTCCGGATATTAAGGCCATTGCCCGCGGTGGGGTAGGCATGGACAACATCGACGTGGCTTATGCACGCGAAAAAGGAATGTTTGTGTTTAACACACCTGCCGCTTCTTCAAGAGCCGTGGCAGAGTTGGCTATGGGCCATATGCTTTCGCTTTCACGGTTTCTATATCTGGGTAACCGCGAAATGCCAATAAGAGGCAATAAGGATTTTGAAGTATTAAAAAAAGCCTACAGCAAAGGCAGGGAGATAGAAGGTCGCACACTGGGTATTGTTGGCTTTGGTCGTATCGGTCAGGCGTTGGCACAGTTGGCGCTAGGTGCAGGCATGAAGGTTATTGCTTCTGACCCGTTTGTTGAAACTGCGGATATTTCATGGCATATTGTCGGCTTTGGTGAAGTGAAAGTTAGTATTCAGACGGAAGCGTTTGACAGTGTGCTGGCCAAGTCTGATTTCCTCAGTCTTCATGTGCCGTCTCAGGGTGGCAAGCCGCTGATAGGTGCTCAAGAAATAGCATCTATGAGGGATGGGGCAATAATCATTAATACAGCCAGAGGTGGACTAATCGATGAGGATGACTTACTGGCAGCTTTAGAAACTGGCAAGATTGCGGGTGCCGGTCTGGATGTGTTTGTCGGAGAACCGACACCTCGTCAGGACTTGCTTAATCATGCACATATATCCTTGTCACCGCATATTGGTGCATCTACAAATGAGGCACAAAGTCGAATTGGGGCCGAACTCGCTGAGGGATTAATTGCTTTTTTTAAACGTGGATAGACGTTATTCCAATGAAAATGGGGGATCGGTTTTCACCTGATCCCCCATTTATATTTAAATCCTAAAACAGCAGTTATTTGGTGGCGCGGACTCTTGTGGTTTCCTGAATCCAGCATCCGACAGTATAAGTCTGGCCTTCCTGCATATTACGCTGGAATATATCCTCAACGCTAGGCATGAAGGCGCTATATTGGTTTATCAGTTTTGTCGCTTCATTGCTTACAGAAGGGTCAATTGTTTTGGCATACTGCCATTTGTCAATAGCAGCCCAGGTTACCACCTGGCTATCCCAACCCCGACCGGGGCCACATAACGGGCCTGATGATGCATAAAGTTTGCCAATCAGAATAGATGGTTCACCCCAATTGGGTTTAAGTTTCGTTGCTTTCAAAGCGTAAGTACGTGCGTTTCCAAAACTTTTTAGATGCGCGTAGTAGATTTTTGCGATAAGCTGATTGTACCTCGCTTTGCGATCCACATCTTCCGTTTCGTCAGCAGCTTGTTCAAAACCCTTAATGGCTTCACGATAGCGGCCTTCTTGCAGAGCGGTTAATGCGTTTTTGGCCGTAGATACTGTCTCTTCAACGTTGCACTCGTTATTCATCATTTTTTCCAATGCTATGAGTCGCGCATCTGTGGCATCCACTTTACCGTACCGGAGTCGGCTGTAAACCGTTTGAACGACATCGCAATTGGCACTGTCGGCGAGATAATCCGGATAGTATCTGTCGAGATAATATGCAGGTGAATAAAAATCTTCAGTTGTTTCAAATTCTTCCAATCGGATCGGTGCATAAGACTCGACGATCAGGAAACTTTCCTTTTCCTTACTGTTATTCAAACCATAAGCAAGGATGGAACGAACTTTTTCGGCATAATGGCGGGCCTCGACCAGGTTTATTTCACCGGCATCGAAGCGTTGAATGAGAATATCCGTAAAGGGATTGAGCACGAAGGCCGAAGTGCGTTCGCCATCCAGATCAATGGTCTTTTTGAAAAGGTCATAAATTTCTGCATCAGTGGTATACTCTCTAAAGCTGTAGTAAAGGTCAAAAGCCTGTAATCCATAGAGGTACTGCTCCTTGGGGTAACAATAGGTTGCCGCATCATAAAGCGCACGAATCTTTTTTACATAGCCAGTTTTTTCTTCTGCATTTTCACTTTTGCTGAAGAAGTCTTTATAAAACCGTACACCATCCGTATACTGAAAGGCGCGTTTGCCGTCTGCTGCCGGCGCTAACTCAAAAGCTTTTTGCCAATGTGGAAATGCAGCCGCCAAATCGTTGGACCGAAGGAACGTGCGGTAAATGGCATGCGCATTGATAGCATCGTCAGGCAGCCTGGAACTGGAAAATGTAATGCACTCAGGATTGGTTGCAACAGAACTTGGCTCGTTTTCAGACACCTCATCTGGTGAAGTAACAGTGTTACCCACAGTTTTTGGCGCACACCCGGTCACCATCAGAGCAATGGAAAAAATTAGGAGGAAATTCAATTTCATGGTTGGTTCGCTTTTACCTTTTGAAAGAAAGGCACATGATTACAACAATGCTTTTAGAGGAAGGATGACTAACATTTTGTTAAAACAAACCCAAAGTTTTATTCTAAATTGAATGAGTTAGTCAAAAATCTCCAAAAAACGATGCAAAGATAAATCTATTTTAGGTCGTATTTGATGTGCTGGTATGCCATACTGGTTAATTGACAATTTCTTGACAAATGGATAGTCCTCTTTGGTATAGTCGACAACGATTACTTTAGCGGGAATTACTTTACGAACATGCTGGACACTTTAAGCCCATCAACCATCTTGCTGCTTATTGGCGGTTATTTCTCCCTCTTGTATTTGGTGTCCTTGTACACCAGTAAACGCACCGATAATGCCACATTTTTTCTTGCGGGAAGGCGCACCCACTGGATCTGGATAGCCATAGGTATGATTGGTGCTTCCCTTTCCGGCGTCACATTTATCTCTATCCCGGGTGTTGTAGGCACGGATGGACTCAATAGAGATTTCTCCTATTTCCAGGTAGTGATCGGATACATGATTGGATATACTGTGATTGCCCTTGTGTTGCTCCCCTTGTATTACAAGCTCAACTTGACCACGATTTACGGCTACCTCAGACAAAGGTTAGGATTTTATAGTTATAAAACCGGGGCAGCTTATTTTCTGCTCAGTAGGATCATCGGTTCAGCTTTTCGGCTCTATCTGGTGGCCATGGTGCTGGATCAGTTTGTGGTAGGACCAATGGGTGTCCCATTCTGGGTAACGGTTTTGGTTAGTATCCTGCTCATCTGGGTCTATACCCAAAAGAGTGGAATGCAGACGATCATATTTACCGATGTACTCCAGACAGTATTCATGTTGGTTGCCGTCTTACTGACCATTTTTGCTATTGGTGCGTCGATGGATTTGGACGCCGGAGGTGTTGTTACAGCCATCGCTGAAGGCGGGCATAGCAAGGTATTTTTCACTACGGGTGGTTGGGAGGATTCGAATTTTTTCCTAAAACAGATACTCAGTGGCGCACTGATTACGATTGTTATGACGGGGCTTGACCAGGATATGATGCAAAAAAATCTTGCTTGCAAGTCGCTGCGGGATGCACAAAAAAATATGTTCACATTTTGTATCATTTTGGTCATTGCCAATCTTCTGTTTTTAGGACTTGGGGCAATGTTATATGTGTATAGTGACTGGGCGGGTATTGTCATTCCAGAAAATTCAGACCAGCTTTATCCTTTGTTGGCTCTCGTTCATTTGCCGGCTGCTGTCGGTGTATTTTTCATCATCGGTTTGATCGCTGCGGCGTATTCCAGCGCGGATTCCGCATTGACGGCATTGACGACTTCCGTCTGTGTTGATTTTTTGAATTTTGAAACCAGGGAATGGTCTGAGGATAAGGCGTTGAAATGGCGTAGATTGGTACACATGGGAATGTCAGCAATCATGTTTTTTGCAATCCTTGCCTTCTCGGCCATCCATGACAAAGCCATCATTACCAAACTTTTTGAAATCGCCGGCTATACCTATGGGCCATTGCTTGGCTTGTTTGCCTTTGGGATCAGTACTTCCAGAGGGGTGCGTGATCGCTGGGTCATACCCATTGCCGTTGCCGCCCCAGTAGTAACCTGGGTGATTAATACAAATTCAGCGTTGTGGTTTGATGGGCTCAAATTCGGATTTTTGCTTATCGCAGTTAATGGCCTCCTTATGTATTGTGGGTTATGGATTATTTCCAAATCTCCCGTGCCAATGCTACCAAATGATCGATGAAGAAAATAAATTCCCGTCATGACGGATAGTACATGCCCGCATCTTCATTTGGGCAAGCTATTCTCTATTAATCGGTTCAAAAGGCTACGTGGAAGACAGGGCTGAAGGGCTGGCGATTAATTTTTTAGTGAATTAGCCTGTAAAACCTCATCAACAACATAAGGTGGTCGTTTCCTGACAGCATCCAATGTGCGCCACAAATATTCTCCCAGAATGCCCAGTGCTACCATCTGAAACGAGGATACCAAAAGGATGACTAGCATTATTGCGGACCAGCCCTCTACCTCAATGCGGCCGCTGAGCCGTGCATAAACTACATAAAGCGCATACACGATTGCCGCAAAACCCAACACCAGGCCGCTCACTGTTATCAAACGGATTGGGAAAAAGGAAAAGGCAATAAAGGAATCGATAAACAACTTTATTTTTTTTGTCATCGTCCAGCGTGACTTACCAATTTCTCTGCATTGTCGAACGTAAGGGATCGTCACATAAGGATAGCCTAACCAAGGAAGCAGGTACAGTGTATTCGTGTTCTTTTCAGCCATTTGTACCACCTCATCATTCAGCTTCCGGTCAAAAAGTACAAAGTCGAATCCACCCGGAGGGATATTTTTTAGTGCAAGTCGTCGGATAAGCCCATGGAATAATTGAGCCAGGTTGCGCTTGAAAAAGCCTTCTTTCCGCCGCTGCCGGTTGGCCATTACCAGCTTAATTCCATTTTGCCAGTGGCTGAACATTTGCGGAATGAGCTCCGGCGGATCCTGTAAATCAGCCGAGATAACGGTGCAACAATCACCGGTAGCATACTTCATACCTGCAAGGATGGCGTTATATGAACCTACGTTCCCGGCCAGTTTGATGGCCATTACTGTTTGTGGATTTTCAGTGTGGAGTTGCTTGATTAAGGCATAGGTATTATCACCTGACCCATCATCAATTAACACATATTCCACAATCGTTCCGATAGGTAGCGATTGCTCCATCTCCCGCAATCTGGCAAAGGTTATCGGAATATTGGCTTCATTATAGTAACAGGGGATGATGATTGAAAGGCGAGCCATAGGTTAATTTTTAGTGTAATCTGATTTGCCTTCCGGGAGACGCCGTAAAAAACCGACTCGCCAAAAGAACACTAAAAGTAAGCTGGCAGCCAATAAAGCACCCACCGTTGTCATCCAGGTGTTTTCATTCATCCAGGGGCCATGGAATCTGAAATAGCGCTGAGCTGGTTCTTTAAGAAAGTTATCCTCCAACGTACCCGAATCGCTTACGGTTTGCCACCATCTTCCGGCGATCAGTAGTCCGGAAAGCCAAAGGCCAGTTAGCCAAGGTGATATGTGCCATTTCCGGTCCAGACTGTGGCAGAAAACAAACACTATCCAGGGTATTAATTGTAACAGTTGACGTGTTTCGGTGCCAAGTAGTAAGAGGCCTACTGCAAGTGTAAGCAACACTGGCCCTAGTCCTTCCAAACTTATTGTTTTTCGCACAAAAGGTATGCTCAAAGCTGCTAAAAGCACGAGCCCGGGAAGGTATTGAAAATGAGCCACGACAAAGCTGGCGGGGTACGTTACAGATTGGGCAAGCAACAATTGGCTAAAGGATACAAACGTCTGGGGAGGGGCTTCAGGTCCGGCACCCCATTGGATGATGATCCGAACAAATACTAAAACGAAAACTAAAGGGGCAGCCCATATCCAGGGTGTCTTTTTCCAAAAGGTACGGCTTAAGGGAAGCCTGGGTATTAATGTGCTGAGCCAGCCCAGGTAAACCATACTGATGAGCAAAGCTATTGGCAACATGCCAATCCGCACAGATTGGGAACCGGCAGGCGGTTTGCTGAATACTCCGGGTACATTTAACCAGACATACATCCAAATTGTCAGGTAGAGTGCGGGTAGAATTGTCCACTGCCACCAGCTTGCCTTTCCAATTTTCTTCAACGGTTCCTTTGGAAAAAGGAGGAGCACCCCATAAAAAAACATGGTCGGCGCCGTAAATGAACCGAGAAGGATACAAAAGAGGAGGCCCATCCGCCAACCGGCATACCAACAGGACACGGCAACCATCCCAAAAGCCATGGCAGGGATATCCGGCATAAGGGGATAAAACATACTCATTTTCAGTACAGGTATGCTGAGGAAAAGTGCGCCAAAGCCCAGGCTGGTTGTTGTCCAGTGCCATTTTGCCTTATAGGCTAATAGCAGAAATGCCAAGGAAGCGATCAAAATGAACATGGCATTTGCCGCTCGGTAAGCATTCACTACATTTGATTCCGTGCGGGGAATGCCCAGCCAATCCAGTTTGAAATACAACACAGCAGGAACGAGCATGCGCTGCATCCGGTAGCTGTTTACAGCTTCCTGCTTGAACGCCTCTGGCAAATGTTGGGTATACATACCATACATCTTGCCATCCCAGCCAAAGCCGTTATTGATCTGAATCAGATCCCGATTCCATGTGAACAGGAGCGGCATAGCGACCAGGAGCAGAAGGATGATCCGGTATCCTTTCATTCGAAAAAGGATTGAATTTGGTGAATGATCCAATCCTGTTCGTCCATCCGTAGTCCGGGGAATAAGGGTAGGCTTAATGCAGTATTTGCGATGCGTTCCGCGATCGGAAATTGACCGGACGACCATCCCTGGTGCCGGTAGGCTGCCTGCAAATGGGGCGGTACAGGGTAGTGGATGAGCGTGCCTATTCCGGCCTTGGTTAAATGGTCCTGGAGTGATTTGCGCGAAGGGGTGCGGATGACGAACAAGTGATAAACTGATTGGGCGCCTTCCATATCGAAGGGTAGGGTAAGCTCTTGTATTCCGGACAGGGCACATGCATACCGATGTGCTTGTCGCCGTCGCTCTGTATTCCAGACGTCCAATTGATCCAGCTTGATCCGAAGGAATGCCGCCTGGAGTTCATCAAGTCGGGAATTATATCCCTGCACCTGGTTGTAATATTTTACCTCTGATCCGTAATTGCGCCACATTCGTGCCGCTTGAGCCAGTGATTCGTCCGGGGTAGTTATGGC
>JBBQMA010000027.1:0-11490 GCA_038328415.1 Chitinophagales bacterium
ATGTGTGTCTCGAACAAATGAGACCTATACAAGATGAAAGCACAAGAGAAAGAAAACGAAACAAAGGAGTTCGACTTTACGAGTTCAAAAATTCAGCAATCACAGCTTTGTGGACCTTTCTGTCTTTGTGGCTATGCTGAAATCCTCCTCCAAATGGATCAATCAACGTCCGTTTTTTTCTCGCTTTCCTTAGTGTCCAGGGCATGCATTGGCGAATTTGTGCGGTAGGGAACTTTGCCCGTAGGTACATGGCGGGATGCACTGGCCGTATGCAATTCCTGATCGTCAAAAAAAATCTGCGCGCCAAAAGCTTTTAAAACAGCATCCTTGGAGAGCCCACCCAAAAAATAGGCTTCATCCACATAAACACCCCACTTGCGCAGGGTATGCACCACACGCATATGGGAGGGTGCACTGCGCGCGGTGACAATGGCAATACGCAGCGGGCTGAGTTCTATGCGGGTTGGCAATAATTCCTGAATCTTTGACAGCTTTACCAACAAATTAGCAAAGGGTCCCTCAGGTAAAGGAATATTTTCATTTTCGGATTCGAATTGATGGAAAGCTGCAATGCCTTCCGTTTTGTAGCGGAATTCTGAATCCTCCGAAAAGAGTACGGCGTCAGCATCAAACGCAATTTTGACCCGACTGTCTGATGGGTCAAACTCGTCCGGGGGATCACAAATGTGAGCGGCGGCGCAACGGCTGGAATCGATGACAGCAAGCACATCTTTGGGATCCCGAGATAGAAACAGGTCTACATCAAAGGCATCTATATACGGTGCGAGCGGCTCGCCACCGCTAAAGGCCATCCGGGTGATCTGCAATCCATATGTCCGAAGACTATTCATAATCCGTACCCCCGTTAGCGGGCTATTGCGCGACATGACGACCACCTCCACAATCGGCGAAGATGCTAGTGCATTCAACGCCAACAATCGTTGAACCAGAGGGAAGGCGGTGCCTTTCTCCAGCAATGTCGTCTCGTGCTGCTCCTGATAACGACGATAACCTTCAATGCCCTCCTTTTCAAAAATGGCGTTTTCATCTTCAAGGTCAAACAAAGCCCTCGAAGAAACGCCAATGACAAGTAGTTCGGAAAGATTGGTAGCCATAGATCTTGCTTTATGAAATCAGGCAAAAGTACACTACTTATGGACCTGGGGCCTTATCCCGGCCTTATAACCGCATTGAACGAACAAAACCCAACTTTGACTGTTTAGGGACAAAACAATCTTCGCACTATGAGCATTCAAATAGGACAAACCGCTCCCGAATTTAAATTAATTAGCTCTGATAAAAAGGAGATTGCCCTTAGCGACTATCGTGGTCAAAACGTCGTCGTCTTATTTTTCCCAATGGCATTTGCCGGTGTCTGCACCGCCGAGCTGTGCGCTTTGCGTGATGACATCGCCACCTATAATAATCTCAATGCCCAGATTTTGGCCATATCGGTGGACTCACCATTCAGCCTGAACCGTTTCCGGGAGGATCAAAACCTGAGCTTTCCGCTCCTCTCGGACTTTAACAAAATCGCATCTACAGCCTATGACTGCTTGTACGAAGAATTTGTGTTGGGGCTGAAAGGTGTATCTAAACGTTCTGCATTTGTGGTGGACAAAATAGGCGTTGTGCGTTATGCCGAAGTATTGGAAAGTGCCGGCGACCTTCCAAACTTCGATAAGATCAGAGAAATCCTGGTGGGTCTAAATTAAGCGGACCTGTTGCCGTATTCCTGTTTTGTTGTAAATTTGTATTATGAACTGGCAACAGGAAAACGAAGAAGTTCTCGTTGAGGAAACCATTGATACCGGCTCCGGCTCCGTATCGGAAATAGTCGTGTATAATGATGATGTCAACACCTTCGATTGGGTGATTCAATGCCTGAAAGAAATCCTCCAACATTCAGAAGAACAGGCGGAGCAGCTTTCGTTATTAATTCATTTTAAAGGAAAAGCGACCGTCAAGACCGGGCCCAAAAGAGACTTGCATCCCAAAAAGGATGCCCTCGTAGATCGTGGACTTTCGGCTGTGCTCGAGGATAGAGCCTAATCGGTCTTTCGGGGTTTAAATATCAGCTTTGTTAGCCTGAGCATTACAACAAATAGATTTGGGCAGAGGGTGGTGGAATTTCCTAAATATAACGCATTAAAGAAACAACCTTCTCATTCCCTCTTACCTTCATAGCGCATAACCTCCTCAAGCGCCGCAATCAAATGGTCCAAATCGTCCAGGCATTGAATGGCTCGTTGTTCCAATTGGATATAAATACGTCGCTCCTGCTTTAGTGATGACGGCGAAACATTCAGGTCCTGAATCATGGTCAGTTTGGTCAATTGATCATGCCAGTCACCAAGCAATTCCTGTTTTTGGCTTAATTGTAGGCGGACAATCTGCAAAGCTGCGGTGTTCGGTTCGGCACTAATCCACAGCGCCAATAAAAAAGCGATCTCTTTGATTTCGCGACGGATACGATGCAGATTGTGGTCATTGGGCAATGATAATGTTTTGCACCTAATACCCTCCAGCCTGGTTAAAATATACGCGTATAAAACCAGTCGTAATGCCGGGCCTGAAAAAACTGATAGTTTTAGACACAAGTTCTCAGTGAGTAGATAGATGGATTGAGCGGAAACTTTAGTCAACGATCGATAGAAAGAATTAAGCGATGGGTGCAGTTGGTTTTTGACCGATTTTGACGCTGCCACATCCATAGACGAGGACTGGAGGAGGACATGTACATCCCTGATTGTACTGCTTTTTCGATAGGCCAAACGCAATGATTTCCAAACCTTCTTTATTTTAGATTCACCGCATAAAAAGCTAATCCACCTATGGCAGGCTCTGTATTGCTTCATCCTGACCCTGAACTGATGGAGCGTAACCTCGTCCTTATCGCACAACAACCTCTTCCGATCCTGTTGAAGGTCAGCCCCTAACTTTCTTATCGATTTTTTCCAAGATTTTCTAAACCCCATACAACGTCAACTTTGAATTATCACCCAAAACAATGCCATACTTATAAAGACTTAGGACGATCCTTTTGTTCCAAGGTTAATTTGCACGGGAAACAACCGGAAAATAGCGAAAATGGCTGATTGCTGCCGATAATGCCTATTTTAGCCCCGCAAAAAACAGTTAAATATGTCAGACGTTATCCGCCAACTCGAGCCAAATGCCCTTTGGACCCACTTTGCTGCCCTGAACGCGGTACCAAGACCCTCTAAAAAAGAAACAAAAGTGATAGCCTTTATCCGTAAGTTTGGAGAGGGCCTCAAGCTGGAAACCGTGGTGGATGGCGTCGGCAACGTCATTATTCGCAAGTCGGCAACCAAAGGGAAGGAAAGCCGGCCCACAATCGTTCTCCAGGGTCATTTGGATATGGTTCACCAAAAAAATTCGGATACCCATTTTGACTTCGACAAGGAAGGCATCCGCATGGTCATCGATAAGGATTGGGTTCATGCCGATGGCACCACCCTGGGTGCGGATAATGGTATTGGCGTGGCTGCTATCATGGCATTGTTGAGTTCGACCGACATCCCACATCCTGCTTTGGAAGCCCTTTTTACCATTGATGAAGAAACAGGTATGACAGGCGCCATGGCACTTCAAGGTGGATTACTTCATGGTAAGTATATGCTTAATCTCGATACCGAGGATGACCGTGAACTGACAATAGGTTGTGCAGGAGGTGTGGATGTCACGGCCACGGGTATATATCCGATTGAGCATGTGCCTGTAGGTTCCAGCGCATTCCGTCTGGGTGTGACCGGCTTGACCGGGGGGCACTCCGGGATGGATATCCATCTAGGTCGTGGCAATGCCAATAAGTTGATGAACAGGCTGCTTCATGAGGCTACGTCAAAATTAGGCTTGCGTGTTGCCTCCATCGATGGGGGGAGCTTGCGCAATGCCATACCTCGTGAGTCGTTTGCGATTGTGCTGGTACCTGACAGCCAGGAAGCAGGATTGCGGAAGCTGATTTCCAATCAAACGCGCATTTTACAGGAGGAATACAGAAAAACAGATCCTGGCTTGCAGATCCAGCTGGAGACTGCCGATCTGCCGGATGGTCTCATGAGTGATGAATTTCATGCGGATCTTTTGCGCGCCATTTATGCTTGTCCAAACGGTATCCATCGCATGAGTCCGGACATTGACGGTCTTGTCCAAACGTCAAATAACGTAGCGCGTGTTATCGCCGGCGAAGGTAAATACACGGTGATGTGCCTTACCCGCAGCTCGGTGGAGAGTGAAAAATTTGACCTGGCAGAAGCGATCCGATCCACCTTTGAGTTGGTCGGTGCAGATGTTGCATTCGAAGGCTCCTATCCGGGATGGACGCCCCGTCCGGAAGCGGCTATTGTCACATTGATGACTAATCTTTACAAGGACCTTTACAACGAAGACCCGCTGGTGAATGCCTGTCATGCCGGATTGGAATGCGGTATTCTAGGGCAGAATTATCCTAAAATGGAGATGATCTCTTTCGGGCCCAACATCCGCGGTGCCCACTCTCCCGATGAAAAGGTACAGGTCAGTTCCGTGCAAAAATTCTGGCAGTTTTTGAAAGCAACACTTGACAACGTTTAGAAGGGAATGAGGTGGTTACAAATCAGGAATTAAGGATGTGGGTGTATTTCTTAGTCCTCGGTATGCTTGCTTCATCTCCACTTTCTTCGTGTACCTTGGTGCCTTTAAGTCTTCGTGGCAATCATAGCACGTTTTTTCACTAGCGTCGTATCGCCCAACTCCTGTACCAGTTAAACGAGGTTTCACGCCATTGGAACACCAAGACATGCGAAGTGCAAGGGTGACATCCTCCTGATGTCGCAGCGGATACGCAAATGCGAAGCATCGTGACATATGCAGTCTAAGTGGAGTACCGTCTTAAGTATGTCACACAGGAGTTGCTGAGAACAAACCTCAAACTTAAGAATCCAGAAGTCTCCCATGTTCAATGCTGCACCATCAATAACTGGCGGGTTACTTCCCGGTTGTTAAAGCAGGTCACCCAATATAAACCATTTGGTAAGGTATGTGTAGGCAGGATCGCTGAGGTCTGGCCTGCTGGGAGCAAATCTTCCAGGATTATTCTGCCATGGGTATCGACAAGTTGTAGCCGGCGGTCCGAATGGCTGGATTTATCCAATTGTACAATACAATCGCCAGATGCAGGGTTAGGTACGATTTTCCAATCGGCTTCCGTCACCACTGGATGGATAGCACTGGAGCCCTCCACCAGCCCGCTGCGAGGTCCGCTTAGCACGTTTCGGACGATTTCGATCTGGCCCTTGGTGAACATATTCATGCACTCTTCACTCGAATAATCCATGAAGTTTTCGATCAGATCAGGCATATCGATACCGTAATGGGCATCGATGCCGGCACAGGAATTTTTGGTAATGTCGCAGTCAAATTCAGATTGACTGTTGGCAAAGGGTGTATCATCGACGCCGTCACTCTGCGCACAATCATTGGGACCAAATGTACCTCCATCACCCCAAATATGACGCAGGCCCAGGTAATGACCAACTTCATGAACTGGCGTGCGGCCCTTAACAACTAGTGATTCGGTTGAACCGGGCACTTCAATAGGGTAGGGGTTGTCTTTTCCGAATACACGGTAATCGATGACGACACCATCCTCACCGATGGCCGGCGCATTCGAACCATTCGGCCAGTTGACTAAATCGGCTGGTGGAAAAGCAAAGCCCAGGATCTGGCCTAAGACGATCGGTCCCAACATGATAGGCTGAATATGACACACCCAGATGTTTAGATATTTCCCCGGATCCCAGGCGTTATTGCCACCCAGGGCATTCGATTTGACCTCAGGGATGAGCGTTCCACCCAGGAGGTTGACTGAAAATAATTTGCTTGTTTGCACCCGTTCAATAGCCGCGAGTTTGAATTCAATATCGGCTACACCTGCTGCCTGTTGGAAAATGCTGCGCAGATTGGCTGTATCGGGATTGAGCCGGTTGAAATCGGCATTGAGGATATCCATCTGAGACTGGATCAACTCATCCGAAAGGTTTTCATCACTTTCCTTCCATACCACATGGACCACGACATTAATTGTCAAGGTGCCACGAGCCTGTGCCTGAGATAAGCGGACAGCCTCAAAGGTCTCATCCATAGCCGCTGCCAATTCAGGATGGTGCGTTCGCAGCATTTCCTGCAACAGGTCATTGCCACAGATAACAGGCAAGGGTGGCTGGGCCATTAAAAAGCAAGGGGCCAGCAGAGCTACGAAGGGGAGAATTATTTTATTCACCATAAATACATTCATTGTAAAGAGAGAGCTAATCAATAATTTTTGCGATGCCAAACTAAGTCATTTTTTCAAATTCAGCTATGGATTTTTCAAATGCAGCAGATGGTCTTGTGGAATTGCGGTTTTGTAGAATCGTAGAAGGACGATGTGGCTATTTTCAAATATCAGCTAGGGCGGGTATTTAAAAATCCTACGGTTCTACGCAGTGCACACGGCGCTGCATCTCTGCGACCTGGCTTCGCGACGGTAGGCAAGCCTCGTAACCATAGATAGCGGGGTGATGGCAGGGGATGACGGCGGCGGAAGACATCAACCCCCTAAACGAATAAACGAATAACCTACCTAAGGGCTGTGAGACGTCAGGCAGGCTCTACAAACCGTTCTTATCGCTACCTTAGCCCGTTCATTCAGGACATTATGGATCGGTTGACCAAGATTTTTCTACTTGTATGGCTGGGCCTGAATCTGCTGCAGGCAACCTTTACCGAGCTCCTGCATGACGAAGCCTATTATTGGGTGTTTTCCCAGTACCTGGACTGGGGGTTCAAGGATCATCCCCCGGTGACGGCGTTGTTGGTTCGGGCTGGTTCGCTGTTGCTGCCTGGCGAACTCGGCGTGCGTTTGTTTATGGTGCTGCTCAACACCGCAACCCTGAGTTTGGCCTGGTCTATAGTTCGACCTAAAAACCCTATCCTTTTCTGGCTGTTGGCCTTGGCCATGCCTGTCATGCACATCGGTGGATTTGTCGCGGTACCCGATGTTCCGTTAATCTTTGGCGCGCTTTTATTTCTGGTGGTCTGGCGTCGGTTTCTGTCGGCGGATTCCTGGACTAATGCGTTGCTCCTAGCAGGGGCATTGATTTTACTAGCCTACACGAAATACCACGGCGCCCTGTTCTTTTTCTTTGCATTGTTACCCAATTGGCGGGTCATTTTGCGACCTCGATTTTGGCTGATTTGCGCCCTGGTCGGGCTGGCATTGGTGCCCCATTTTATCTGGCAATATGAACATGACTGGCTGACCTTCCGTTATCACTTTAAGGATCGTGCGGGAGACATTTGGAAGTTACGGTTTGTACCGGAATACCTTGCTGGGCAGATTGGTATTTGGGGACCATTGACGAGCCTATTTTTGTGGATCGGAGCGGCAAAATGGAAGGCGGTCGACGGCTTCGAGCGATCATTAAAATGGATAACATTTGGTTTTTTACTTTTTTTCTTTTATCAAAGTTGGAACCAACCGACAGAAGCCAATTGGACCGCGCCGATATTTTTACCCCTGCTCTATCTCGGCTATCATTTTCTGGAAAACAGACCCAATGCCGCACGGTGGGCGCAGCGGCTCGCGCTATTTACGCTCATATTATTATTCGTTGTCAGGGTATATCTCGTCTGGGATTTTCTGCCGGGCGATCAGCGAAGGGCGCCTGAATTTCATCATTGGGATGAATGGGCGGAGCTTATTTCATCCACAGCCGGTGATGTCCCTGTGGTCTTTACGGACCGTTATCAGCGACCTAGCAAATACCTGTTTTACAGTCGCCGTCCAGGTTATTGTGTTTCTACAAATGTCGATACTGGCACCCAGTACGATTTGCTCTATGAAATGGAGGAAGCGGTGCAAGACAAACGAGTCTGTCTGGTATATGAACATCCCAAGGCATGGACACCGGTGGATACCATTATTGAAAAAACACCCTCCGGACGCCCGCTGGGTTTTCGATGGGTGGATGATTTTCGTTCCTATAATCGGATCCTTTGCCAACTGGACACCACTGTCCGGCAATTCACACCTAATAGCGATATCCAACTTCCTGTAACGATTCACAACCCGACTACGAAGATGGTTTCCTGGGACACCAGCGGACCCCGGGCCGTGACGTTTGAGTACCTTTTTATCCTCAATGATAAAATTATTCAGGAAGGCATCGCTTTGTCGGATTGGCCGGTAACCTCCCTAGCTCCGGGGCAGTCTGTAATGACCACCATTATCATTCATACCCCCTCATTTCCGGCAGTTTACCGTCTTCGTTTTGCATGGAGGGTGAATGATCTGCTACGCGGAAAAAATAGCGGATTTTATAATATTGAAATAAGATGAGATGGGGTTATGATGTTATGGAAAAAAATCCTAAAGGAATTAACGCCAAGCGAATAACCGATTCAACCCAAACGGCACGTTCATCGTTCCTTGGTCGTCTACGATTCTACGGTCCGCGAACGGCGGAACAATTCTACGGTTCTAAAACAATCGAAAAGCCAGCCTATAGATTAATTCTCTAATAAATTTCGCTTTTCATAGAGGACCACCTCATGATTGAAGGTATCGATGACCCTGTAATTATTTGCCAGGAATGGATCAAAAACACCGTGGGAAATACGGGCATCAAAAATGCAAAAATCCGGCTTTTCATCGATTACTTTTTGATATTCCGCATGTACATCCATTTCGAAATTTTCCTGGTGCTTTTGCTTCCAGAGCAGGCTCGGATGTGGATACGCCACAGGAGGATCATCATCCAAGGCAAAATATAGAATCTGGTAATGCGTATCTCCCGTATAGATGGAAACGTTCTGTTGCTTTTGGGCAACAATGTAATCATAGATAGCCTTTCGGTGATCCGGCTTGTCGAAATAATCCTTTTTCTGAAAGAAGATAATGATGCATGTTAATAAACCAAAAATGGTCCATCCCCACTTTGACGAAAGTATGTCCTTCCAGAATCGCCCGCGGGGAATTGAAGGATTCAGCGCCATGCCGGCAAGGAGTGCAAAAGGGGGCATAGCCTGGATGTAATAATGATAGAATATATTCCCGGGGAGTACCGCAGCAAGTATAGTGAATGCTGCCCAAAGGCTAAGAAAAACCAGCCTCTGCCTCTCCTGCAAGGGCGTTTTTTTCAACGCATAGATGGCCAGAATGGTAATGGGAAAAAATCGAAGAAAAAAATCGAAGAAAAATTTAATCCAATCCCACCCTATATTTTCCGCCGGGTAACGTGCAGGTACAATAAACTGATAAAAATACCAATTCGTTTCCAATCCCTGAAAGGCGTACCAACCAGCAATGGCCAATGTCGGAATAAAGGAACTTGCGGTCAGCGCGGCCAACTTCAGCAATCGCTCCGGGACCTGCACCCGTTCCTTGTAAATAATCCATAATAAATAAAGCCCCAAGGGCAAGGCATCAAACAACACAACCTGCTTAATCGCAAGCCCGATACCCAGAAAAAATCCCGCTATAATAAAGGGTATCCATCGCCAGGGAAATTGCCAGAGTAGGACAAATGCAAATACAGTAAATCCAACAAAAAAAAGCTCTGTATTCGGGGATACACCAAAGTAGGTAAAAATCGAGGTCATGATAATATAACTCACTCCGGCAAACCATGATCCCGATCCGCCCGCTATCCATTTTTTGGAAAGATGAAACAGGCCCCAGGCTGTCAATGCAATCCACAGTGCAACGATTAATCGCAGGGTGAAGATGCTTTTCCCGGCGATTAAAATCAATGCCCCATAAATCAGAAAAATACCAGGCGGCTTCGTATCAAAAAGGTCCTTCCAATAAATCTGTCCCTTCAACATTTCCTGCGCAATGACGATGTAGGTACTTTCGTCATGGTCCATGACCATCGGGAAAAAAGAAAAAAAACGAAGTACAATGGATATTAATATAAATAAACCAAGGACCTCAATATGTAATTTATTCACACGAAATTCTTCTTAGATTATAAATTACACTTTTCATGGTGTACGTTCATTTAATGTTCCAGCAGGGGCGCGAGCCAACGTTTTGCCTGCTCGGAAGTCATACCTTTACGAAGCGCATAATCGGCTACCTGGTCATCGCCAATCGTGCTTACCGGAAAATATTTACTCATCGGATGACTAAAATACCATCCACTCACTGATGCTGCCGGATACATGGCAAAGTTCTCCGTGAGCTTCATTCCTGTTGCATTTTCCACATCCAGTAATTGCCACAGCGTTTGTTTTTCCGAATGCTCCGGACAAGCCGGATAGCCGGGTGCAGGGCGAATACCCCGGTATTTCTCCGCGATCAGCGACTCATTCGCAAGGCGTTCATCCGGTGCATAACCCCATCGTTTCGTACGAATCTCCCGATGCAACCACTCCGCCAATGCCTCCGCCAATCGATCCGCCAACGCCTTCAACAAAATGGCGTGATAATCATCGTGATCCATTTCAAATGCGCGGACATGCTCCTCCAGCCCGATGCCGGCTGTCACCGCAAAAGCACCAACCCAGTCGGAAATCCCGCTGCCCACCGGTGCGATATAATCCGTCAGGCAGAGGTTAGGCTGACCGGGTGCTTTTTTTACCTGCTGCCGCAAATGATGGAGCACATAGGGATCCTCCCCGGGTTTACCTTTCCACACGTGCAGGTCATCTGTCGACGTCGAGGCGGCAAGGAATAATCCGGTTACGGCCCTTGCGGTGAGCCAGGACTCGCGAACGACCTTGTCTAGCAATTTCCGGGCATCGTCGTACAGCTTGACGGCCTCTGGGCCCACCACAGGGTCTGAGAGGATTGCGGGGTATTTGCCAGCCATCTGCCAGGTTTGGAAGAAGGGAGTCCAGTCGATCAGATCCACGAGTTCCTTTAAAGGCACTTGATCAAAACAATGAATGCCCGGTTGTTTCGGAACCGGAGGCAGGTAGGATTGCCAGTCTATTCGGAAGGCATTTTTGCGCGCTTCTTCGAGGGAGAGCAGGGTTTTTGCGGACAAACGATCCTGCCTTTGCACCCTGATTCGCTCGTAATCATCTCGGATCTGTTGCAGGTAAAAGGATCGCTGCTCCTTGTCCTTCGACAAGAGCGTGGATACCACCGGGACGCAACGTGAAGCGTCCAATACATGGATAACGGGCCCGCTATATTCCGGTTCAATTTTTACCGAGGTATGCGTCTTGGATGTAGTCGCTCCACCAATCAGCAAGGGTAAGGTCATCTGCCGGCGTTCCATTTCTTTGGCTACATACACCATTTCGTCCAGCGACGGCGTAATCAATCCGCTCAGGCCGATGACATCCACCTTTTCCTCCAGGGCCGTGGCAAGGATTTTATCTAGAGGTACCATAACGCCCAAGTCAAGGACATCGTAATTGTTACAACCCAGTACCACGCCCACGATGTTTTTGCCTATATCATGCACATCGCCTTTTACCGTGGCCAATAGCACT
>JBBQMA010000028.1:0-11300 GCA_038328415.1 Chitinophagales bacterium
GATGCGCCAACTCAACTCGATCCAAAACTCATCTTCCTCCCAAACTTCTCCTGGATTTGTTTCGTAGGTGAAGGTCACTTGTTTGCCTGCACGCCGTGCGGCCTCCCGCAAAACCGGCTGCCGAAAGGCTATCCATTTGCCGGAATGCGTTTCATAACTGTTCAAGTCATGGCGCTCCGATGCCAGCCCCATCGGCAATACGTAGTCAGCAAAAAATGCAGTCTCACTCCATGTCGGTGTGAGCGCCGCATGAAGGCCAAATTTTGATTCATCCTGGAAGGCTTCTATCCAGCTAAATCCATCCGGATAGGTCCACACCGGATTAAATACCCTACTGAAATATACATCCATTTTGCCTCTTCCCTCTTTCAGGAAATGCGGCAGCAGGAAACTCATTTCAAAAAAGGCCAAAGGATACTCATTAGGAAAATGTAGCTCGTTCCAGAATTTTTGGGCAGGCGGTTTGGCAAAAAACTGGGGCTTAAATTTATTCCATTCACTGGGCAGGGTGCCCCCTTTGGTACCGACGCTACCCGTAAGGACATTCAGGAAATGTAAGGTCCGTGCTACGGCCCATCCACCGAGATTACCGCTGCCTGCACTGCGCCAGTTATGCGTAGCAAACTGCTCGCCCGCCTCGCCAATTTTACGGGCTATCTCCACGATCATTTCTGCACGCACGCCACTTTCCTGATGTGCATATTCAGGTGTAAACTGAGCATATGCTTCCTGGAGTTTTACGATATAATTTTCGAAGGTAACCGGTGTGCCCGGGAATTTATGTTCAAGATATTCTTGCCAGTTTACCCAGGCCTCCATGTACTTCCGGTTGTACAATCCCTCGTCGAGGATGACTTTTGCCATAGCCAGCATGACGGCCGCCTCTGAGCCCGGGTAGGATGGCATCCAGTAATCGCTCATACTTGCCGTATTCGACAACCTTGGATCCATGACGGCCAGCTTGGCACCATTCATTTTAGCTTCAATAATGCGCTGGGCATGCGGGTTGAAATAGTGCCCACTTTCGAGGTGTGCGGATATCAATAGGATAAATTTGGCATTGGCATGATCAGGACTCGGGCGATCATATCCATACCATATAGCGTAACCAAACCGGGCTCCCGAAGAACAAATGTTGGTATGGCTGTTGTGCCCGTCAATGTTCCATGCCTGTAAGACACGATCCATATAACCTTCATGACCCGGGCGGCCCACATGGTAGGCAATTTCATTATTTCGGCCTTCCTGAAGAGCTTTTCGGATGCGACCGGCGATATCATCGAGTACCTCATCCCACGTTACTCGTTCCCAATCGCCGGATCCCCGCTTGCCTTTGCGCTTCAGTGGATAAAGGATACGATCAGGATCGGTAATCTGATTAATTGTAGCGGGGCCTTTGGCACAGAGGCGACCCCTGCTTCCGGGGTGGTAGGGATTGCCCTCAAACTTACGGACCTTGTTAGTCTCCTTATCGATAAAGGCCGTGAGTCCGCACCCGCTTTCGCAATTGAAGCAGGTAGTGGGCACGATGGTATAATGTTTTTCCACCTTGCGCGGATGGTCCTTCGCCTCATATTCCACCCAGTCGTCCCATTTTTCGGGGGGTGGAAAACTGGCCAGATCAGTCGTCTGGGTCATATGGGGCAGATCACCATCCCTCTCCTTATGCAGGTTGGGGATGAGTCCGATGCCTTCAGCAAAACGCTCTATAAATCCTGGTTTCTTTGTCATGTCTCGCTTCGTTTAACTCAGTGCAATACGTTGTGGAGCTTCTACCCAGATGCGCTCCGTGAAATAAATACCAACCAGCACAAGAACGCCTGTGATGGCTAAAAATAGAGGATCACCCCATCCCATCGCCAGCAAGACGATAGGTATCAAGTTCCCTATAAGGAGCGTGCCCAACCAGAAACGATTGCGATATTCCCCTTTCACGATCATGTTCACCACCAGATGGGAATCATGCGTAGGATGCGGTGTGACCAGCTCAACCAGCAGGATCACCAGGTTTAGTCCAAGGGAGATGGCCATGAAGACATATAGAAAATCGGTCCATCCGGCTACCGCTCCGGTGATTAGATTGATCAATGCAAATGCGGATGCTCCTGCCATGAGACTGTGCACAAACATGTGCAGCACGAGCGCGGGGCTTTGCCAAAAGTCACGGCCTTTCGCCTGTGCGAATAGAAACGCAGTATAAACGGCAACCAATGCTGCAAGCAATGCAGTAACCCATAGGACTGCTACACTTTCAATATTTAGATAAAGCAATACGATCCCTGCCGCCAGCAAACCACCATAAGCGGTAATGGCATAGCCGCCACGAGGCAGCCAGGATTTCCATTGGGGACGTAACAAAACGTAAGCAAAACGCAAGGGTTGATCCAAATCCATCACCAATAAAACCCCCGTCGCCATCAGGAAAAACATGGCCGTTCCTAGACCCCAGTATTGGCCATTAATATCCGGCCCTTGTGCATTAAATAGCCATGCAAAAAACGGGACCAACACGACCCCTGCAGAAATGTCTTTTGTCCATACATATCCCGAAACTTCCCAGCCCCACATGACCCCTTTGTTTGGAGCATCATACACACGCCGGGGTGATTTGCCCATGAGCACGTCGATTGATTTGGCCGGGCCATTTTCCTTTACCTTACCGGCAGTAGTAGCCTGCCCATTGGATTCCATAAGCGCAGTGACGACATCCGGATTGGAGAATGCCAGCTTTTCGACTGCTTTGGCATAGTGCCCGACACCCCGTTCCTGGTGGCTCCATAAATAATCCGGGCGGCTTTCGGTAGCCGATGGAACCAGTGACGCATCATCCGCATCGATATAAAATAGGTTGGGTATGGTGCCTTTTTCCGGTTTCCGCACGGTCACGGCTTGCTGCGCCAACAAGGTGGCGATCTCGGAGTCATTATTATCCATATCACCGGAAATGATAGCATGTTCAGGACAAACATTGACACATGCCGGCTCGAGACCGATGTCGATACGGTGTGCGCAGTAATTGCATTTCGCTGCGGTATGTGTATCCGGGTCGATGTACAGGGCATCGTAAGGGCAGGCTTGCATACAAGATTTACATCCGATGCAGCGCTCCTTATCAAAATCCACAATGCCATCTTCCCGGATGAACAATGCTTCCACCGGACAAATCTCCACACAGGGCGCATCTGTACAATGGTTGCAACGCATGACCGAAAATAACCGGCGTGTATTTGGAAACTCGCCTTTTTCAACCTGTTTGACCCAGGTTCTGTTGACACCTACAGGCACTTCGTGCTCCGCTTTACAAGCCGTCGTGCAGGCGTGGCACCCGATGCATTTGCGGTTATCTATAACAAACCCATATCGCATAAACTCAAATTTCAAAAAGAGAAAAAATGCTTAAAGGAAAACGGATCCCAGACTTTTCCGGAGTCTCCTATCAATTATTTTGTTTGACTAGTGTACTCGGACAGACATAATCAGTAAGCTGCAATCCGGCTGCCGTAAAATCTTCAAAGGCACCCAGCACATTCACAAGCTTGTCAAAACCCCTTGCTTTAAGAATTGAAGCAGCAACGGTAGAACGGTATCCACTACGGCAGTGAAGGTAATATTCCTGATCCTTGCTGATTTCTTCCATTTGAAGGTTCAGAAAATCCAGGGGCAGATTCTTCGCCTTGTCGAGGTGTTCTCCTAAAAACTCGCCGGGTTTGCGCACATCCAGAATCTTCATGGTCTCGCCTGATGTCACCTTTTTTGCAAAAGACGGCAAGTCAATAGACTGGATATGGTCCACTTCCTTGCCAGATGCTTTCCATGCTTCAAACCCACCTTTGAGATATCCAATGGCATTATCATAACCCACTCGGGCTAATCGCATAACTGTCTCCTTCTCTTGTCCTACAGGAGCAATAATAAGAACAGCCTGACGCAGATCGGGTACCAACGCACCCACCCAAGGAGCGAACTGCCCGTCCAGTCCGATAAAAATGGCATTGGGAACGAATCCTCTAACAAATTCTTCTTTGTCCCTTACGTCCAGGAGCAACGCACTTGTTTCATTGGCCACCGTTTCAAATTCATCCGGAGAGAGTGCCTGTGCCCCTCTGGCCATGACAGTGTCGATATTTTCATATCCTTTTTTATTGAGCGCTGCATTTTTGGCGAAATAGGCTGGGGGCGCCATTAATCCTTCCGTCACCTCATGAATAAATTCATCGCGGGTCATGTTGGCGCGAAGCGCGTAATTGGTTTTCTTTTGATTGCCCAGTGTATCCCAGGTCTCTTTACTCATATTTTTGCCACAGGCAGACCCTGCGCCATGTGCCGGATAAACAATGACATCATCCGGGAGTGTCATAATTTTTTTACGAAGCGAATCGTATAACCAGCCAGCCAGATCCTCCTGAGTCAAACCAGTCGCCTTCTGCGCTAAATCAGGCCGGCCCACATCTCCGATGAAAAGGGTATCCCCCGAAAAAAGGGCATGTGGTTTTCCTGTTTCGTCATAGAGCAAATAGCTTGTACTTTCGGGGGTATGACCGGGGGTATGGAGGGCTTCGATTTTCACGTTGCCAATGGTAAATAGTTCACCATCTGTGGCCTCATGTTTTTCAAAATCTGTTTTAGCTGTAGGGCCATAGACGATGGTTGCACCGGATTTACGGGCAAGATCGATGTGACCGGATACAAAATCCGCATGAAAGTGGGTTTCAAAAATGTACTTGATTGTTGCACCATCTTTATGTGCTCTTTCCTGATAAGGCGCTGTTTCGCGGAGGGGGTCGATTACGGCAGCCTCGCCTTCGCTTTGGATATAATAAGCGCCCTGAGCCAGGCAACCGGTATAAATCTGTTCGATGCGCATAGGTTGAATACATTTAGTTTGCAAGATACTTTTTTCGATTGACAAAATTCGGGTCTTTCTGAAATGCAGTTTGTGATACTTGTCACGGAGTTGAAGTTTCTTGATTATCTGGCCCTATTATGACGCCAATGGGTGATGTGAGCTATCTTCGCAGGGTATGCACAAATCAACTTTTGCATTGTTGTTATTTCTCACGGTTGGTCTTTTGGAGGCTCAGGAAGCTATATTGCCTGATCTGTTGCGGCAATTGGACCAACCCCAGCAGGATACAACCCGAGCCGTACTGCAATGTGAAGTTGCGTGGGAATTGCAGGGTGAGGACCCGGAGAAAGCCCGACGGTATTTGCAGGACGCACTTTGCCTGTCGCAATCTATCGGATTTTCAAAAGGGGAAGCAACCGCCTTTAATTATTACGGAGTGCTTGAAAACCGACAGGGCCGTACACCAGATGCGATCCGATATTTCAAGCGGGCCCTTGAATTACGCGCACTACTTGATGACCAAAAAGGGATGGCATCTGTCCATAATAACCTGGGTAATATCTATGTAGAACAGGGTGAAAATCTGGAAGCGCTGAAATCCTATCAAGCCTCCTTGAAGATCATGGAGGAGCTGGGGGATACCGTACGTATTGCCAGGGCCAACTACAGCATTGCGCTGGCGCATATCGGCATGAATAATTTTCCGGAGGCGTTGAATCATATTTATGAATACCTCACTTATGCCGAATCGCAGGGCGAGCAGGAGGATATTGCGAATGGATATAATCTCATTGGGACGATTAAGTCCGAGATCGAATTATCGGAAGAAGCCATTTCGTTTTATGAAAGAGCCCGTGCTATACGGGAGACACTGGATGACCCGATTGCACTGGCAAATACGTATCAAAATCTAGGGGTCAGCCAGGATAATCTGGGGGAGCGTTATCAGGATACAAATCAACCGGACAGCGCCATGATCCATCATCAATTAGCACTGGAATGGCTTAATAAGTCGCTTGTCTTACATAAGGAACAAGGTAATCAGACTGGAGTGGGCATGATCCTCCTTAATCTCGGAGTGGTCGAAAAGAATAGGGGTTCGGTTTACAAGGACAAAGGGAATATCCAACGGGCACGGGCTTCTTGGAAAAAAGCACTTGAGTTGTTTGACCAGTCAAGGTCCATCCGCGAAGAACTTGGAGAAGAAGCCGGATTAGTCGAAGTATATAACGGCATTGGTGATGTATATCGCCGCCAGGAGCGGTATGATCTGGCTTTGCAGTATACTCGTGAATACATGGCTATTGGTGAACGGACAGGCAACTTAAAATTTGTGCGAACCGGATGGAAAGACCTTTCCAGAATATATTCGCTCCAGGGCAACTGGGAGGAAGCGTACAAGGCACGTAAAAAATATGATGAATTGCGTTGGGAGGAATTTGATCAAAAACGGGTTCAGGATTACGAGCGGAGGGAAGTAGTCTATGGGGATGCCAAAAAGCAGGCAAAATTGGAAAAACAGGAGCAGGAACTGGCCTTGCAGGATGCGCGGCTTGCTGAAGCACGGACCAGGCAGCGGGCCTTGATGGGCGGTGGAGCAGGGCTTGTTTTACTGGCACTTTTACTGTACAACCGCAACCGGATAAAGACACAAGCCAATAAAAACCTTGCTGAAAAAAATACAATCATCAATGCGGAGCGGCAAAAATCGGATGCGTTATTATTAAACATTCTTCCAGCTTCGACGGCAGCCGAATTAAAACAATACGGGCGTGCACAGGCCCGGCATTATGAATCCGTAACGGTGTTGTTTACGGATTTTGTCGGCTTCACCCAACTGGCAGCGACCCTTGGTGCAGAGGAGCTGGTCAATGAATTAGATGCCTGTTTTCGGGCTTTTGATGCGATCATAGGCCGATATGGTCTGGAAAAAATCAAAACAATAGGCGATGCTTATCTCTGCGCCGGGGGCTTGCCGGATGAAAAAAAAGATCATGCTGAAGCGGTGATCCGGGCAGCCCTGGAGATGCAGGCCTGGATTGGAGACCGGTATACACTAAAGCACGAAAAAGGCGAACCTGCATTTAAAATGCGAGCAGGCATCCATACCGGGCCGGTAGTTGCAGGTGTCGTTGGAGATAGGAAATTCGCCTATGATATTTGGGGGGACACCGTCAACACGGCGCAACGCGTGGAGAGTGCAGGCGAGCCGGGCCGGATAAATATTTCGGAGGATACCTATCAAATCATCAAGGATAAATTTCCCTGCGAGGCCCGCGGTGAAATAGCTGCAAAAGGTAAAGGAAATCTAGCTATGTATTTTGTGGGTTAAGGTTTAGGTCAGCCCCTGCAATTGCCACGTAATCGATGGTCATGAGGGTATAATGGCATGAGTTTATTCGTTGAAGCGTTGAAATGTTGAGGGTTTTAGTAGATTTATTTAATTAGTGCCTTAGCGGCTTTGCGGTTCTTTCTTCTTGGTTATTCTTTGAAACGTTGAAGCGTTTAGGAGGTTTAGGGTTTAGCCGAATGATGAAACCAAAAAACTAGAACGCTCATACTTCCTACTTTCAGATTTCAGCGCTATACATTCTACCACTTTATCCTTTCAAATCTAACTTAGCCATTTCTTTTCCGGCTATGGTACCCAGCCGTGTGCCCTCTTCACAATCAAACCGAAAGTGCACGCCAATAGCAATGCGGGAATAGGAATTTTCCGCCGCCATTTCATAAAAAGATCGATATGATCGTGGCTTGGACCGGAACTCCGGACGATTTTCATGGCTATAATCCGTCAACGAGAAATGATCGCCATACAAACTAGTGAGCACCTCAGCAGCAGCCGCAGCAACCATTGAATGACCCGCAGGATAACTGGGGAAAGGAGGTGTATGAATGACCGGTCGCCAATCCGCCTGATAGAGATTACGAATAAGGGTCTCGGGACGAAGGAGGTTGAAGGCATATTTCTCTCTCCAACAGACCGCCAGAGCATCAGACATGACCAGACCCAATCGCAGATAAGTCTCCAGCGCTTGTTCAACAGATGGTGCTTCCAGTGCAATGATTTGGTTGGCTATGGATATCCACCGGCCAGCAGATGAAAAGGTCAAGCCGGGATGGTCATCACTCCAGAATTCACCGATCCAGCGATTCTCAGCCGACAAGGGTGATTGCAGCGTATAAAGCTCCAGCGCATTTATAGCGTAGATGGATCGACTATCCATACTGAATGGTGGCAAAGGTGTCGCGTGGTATTGCGATGTATCCAAAATAAAGGTGCGCGTTTGTCCCCAATGCGGTAAAAGTGACGGGGTAGGAAAATCCTGGCAGGGCTCCCAGGAACCGGCATGGGACGACGGAATGTATTCCCGATCGAAATTATGCAAATGGCCCATATGTCCGAGGCTATCCGTTTCTGACCAGGCATAAATGGCGCTGGCAATCTGCTCCCCAAATTCCTTGCTGCGCTGCCAGGTTGCCACATCGACTTCGGTTTGCAATTGATCCGACCATTTTTTAACCAAAGCCAGACGTTCAGCTTCAATATTAAACGGTGCCGTCAGAAATAATTTTTGAAACATACTATTATACGTGGCATTTAACACCGTTGGCAGATGGTAGGTCAAAGCCGGATTGGAAGCGGGCAATGCCAAACCAGGAAACGAGTTTGAAAGCGAGTGATATCCGCCTTTCAAAAAGGGTTGTCCTGCTTCGTAGGCAGCCAGACCTATATACGCATAGGCTCTGGCAGCAACCGGTGCCTGAAAGCCTTCAGTAAACCGATCAGACCGGAGGGCAAATTGATACCAATCCAACACAAGAGCCGTCTCCGGATCCTGTGTTTTTTGCCAAAGGACCGAAACCCATTCCTTCTTTTGCCAAATAAAAATTACGGCTCCGGCGACGAGAAATACAAGCAAAAGGAGCAAATTCTTTTTCTTCATTTAATTCAGGATTACTGTCCGGCACTGCCTGGCGAAAAGGTAAGTCGAAAACGAGTTCCGTTGGGTGATAAATTTTCCATTTTTAAATCAATCCGATGCATGCGCATTATGCTACTCACAAGGGATAATCCTATTCCTGATCCTTTGGCCGAAGCCGTACCTGCACTACGAAAAAACGGATTAAAAACAAGAGCCTGTTCCGCTTCAGGAATTCCTGGACCATGGTCTTCTATTTCTATGACAGGATAACGGTCATCGATCACCGCCAGCCTAACCAATACTTGCTTATCCGGACTGAATTTACAGCCATTGTCCATCAGGTTGACCAATGCTGTGCGCAAGAGGTGTTCATTGCCAAGTACGGTTAATACATCTTCCGATTTGGGTAAATTGGCTATTTTGAACATGACCTTGTATTCCGGATTTCGTCTGTAAATCTGATCCTTTGAGGACCAGATCAACTCATCCACCCGAACAGGCGCCAAACCTTCTCTTGCTTGTCCGGAATCAATGCGCGCCAACAACATAAGGTTGTCGGATACATCATTCAAATCTTTCATGTCTTCCAGCACGGATTGAATCGCCTGCCTGTATTCTTCTGAAGGACGATCTTTTTGCAGGGCTATTTCCAATTGGGTCATCACTACAGTTAGTGGATTTTTTAATTCGTGAGAAATATTGGAAAGGAACTGCTTCTGTGCACTAAATGCACCTTGTATTCGGTCGAGTAATTTATTAAACGTAACAACCAGCCTCGACAATTCATCCCTTTTATTTTCAGAGAATAAACGCTGACTCAGATCGGTAGGCAAAATTTCATCGACATCATTCATAATATGATTAATCGGGGCCAATGCCTGCCTGCTGAATATATATCCCCCCAGGGCAACAACCACGATCAGGACAGTAAAAATTAGCGCTAAAAAGCGAAGCAATTCCTCAAGATCTTCTTCATTAAAAAGCGCTTCTGCGATAATAACATATTTTTTCCCGGAGGGGGAACCAAAATTTTGACCGATTGCATTAAATGGGCCTGAAATAAATGTTTTTTCTCCAAAATTTCGAATATCGGTTAATACATCCAACTGAAATCCTCTTGGTGCCGGATGAAAGGTGTAAACCAGTCGGTCATTTGCATCATAAATAGAGATATTCTCCGTAAAAACCGTAAAGCGATCGGCACCAGTGAATCCAATTTCCATGAGACTATCAGACTCCATCCGGGCAATGGCAACTGCGCCTGTCAGGTTTGATTTTGACCGCAGAGAATTATAAAACTCCTCTAATAAATGATTTTTTACCTGAAAAAAAATATACATCATGGCTACCAACATAATACTGGCAACAATGAGTATAAATTGCAGGGTAAGCCGTGTCCTTATCTGCATTGCTCAGGCTTCTCGCAAGACGTATCCAACACCAAAAACAGTATGGATTAATTTAGTTTTGAATGGCCTGTCCATTTTGTTGCGCAAATAATTCACATACACCTCAACCACATTTGTACCGGTTTCAAAATGGATGTCCCAAACTTTTTCTGCAATCTCCTTTTTGGAAATCACGCGTCCCTGATGGCGGATAAGGTATTCCATGAGGGCAAATTCTTTTGGAGTCAACTCAATCTCCTCCGTTTCACGCTTGCAGGTACGTGCATCCATATTCATTTCCAGATCGGCAAAGGTCAAAATGGCTTTCGGGAAAAGTGCGCTGGAATGACGCCGGAAAAGTGCCTGAATTCGCACCAGCAATTCCCTGAATTCAAAGGGCTTGACCAGGTAATCATCTGCACCTGACTCGAACCCCGATACCTTGTCATCCGTAGCGCCCAACGCTGTTAATAAAAGCACAGGTGTCAGGATACCTTCCTCCCTAAGCCTGCGTATCAAATGTAATCCATTTATCTGAGGCATGATGATATCAGACACGATAACATCATAACTTCCTTGCCTGGCCAACGCCAGTCCGGTCTCGCCATCGTAGGCAAAATCCACTTCGATCTGGTGTTCCTCCAGACCCTTTTTGACAGATTGCACTGTCTTTACTTCATCTTCTATAAATAATATACGCATAGCTTAGGGCAACACAAGGTGCTCAATAAAGAAACTAATTCCAAATTATGTTCCATTCTAAGGACATTCTAAGGAATATGACGGTCATAATGAATTCGTTTGAAGCGCAGTACGGATTGAAATGCAATATAAACCAATTAAACCTTTCTATATGTATGGAAGCAAAAAGAAAGCCAGAAACGGCAGCAGCTTTATTATGAGGTTATGAGGTTATGAGGTTATTCGTTGAAGCGTTGAAATGCCTGCCTAACGTTGTGAAACAGGTAGGTTTAGCGTTTAGTAGTCCTCGGTCGGTTCAAACTGCGCAGTTCCAACTTCCAAACGTTTGGTTTCGGAGTTTGACATGTCCCAAACATCAAACACCCAACATTCCAACATCATGGGAGAATTACTTAGGCTTTGAGGCTAGTTGTTTGGGGTTTGGTGTTTGTAAGTTCA
>JBBQMA010000029.1:0-11244 GCA_038328415.1 Chitinophagales bacterium
ATGAAATACCGCTTTTGGATGACGGACAGGGTGGATTGCAATTCAATCAATTTATTATTGATTCGCTGCAGGGCGACCAGGGTCGTATTTGGTACCGGGTAAAAATACCTGTGGATCAATTTACCAAACGGGTCAACAATATTCCCGATTTCAGAGCTATGCGTTTTATTCGGATGTACGTTACTGAATTCAGGAATCCGGTTACATTGCGATTTGCCGAAATAAGTATGGTGCGCAATCAGTGGCGTAAATACGAACGGATTCAGCCATCTGTAAATGAACCCAATTTTAATACAACATTATTTGATATTAATGCAGTAAATATTGAACGTAATACACAGGACAGACCCTTTGGATACCACCTGCCGCCGGGGATTGAACGTGAGAATAACGCAGGCCTTTTCCCTAACCTCCTGCAAAACGAGCAATCGTTGAGTTTGGATTTCTGTAATTTAAAACAGAATGTAGGTGACTTTATTGGGATTTACAAATTGCTTAATCTCGATTTGCGTGTATACAAACGGATGAAAATGTTTGTGCACCTTGAAGAGGGATTCCTGCCTGGATTAGATCAGATTCAGGATCAGATCGACGATGGTGATTTAAGTATGTTTATCCGTTTTGGTAGTGATTTTGAATCCAATTATTACGAGTACGAAATTCCATTGGTTGTCTCCAAAAAAGAAGGATCGCCTTTATATGCAGATAACGATTACAGACGATATATCTGGCCTCTTCAAAATGAATTTGATTTTGACCTCTCTTTTTTCAAGGATTTAAAATTAGAGCGAAATGGACAAAATGTCCAGCTCCAGACGATCTATGAAGAGGAGCTCATCAAAATGATTGGCGGAGTTGAATATAAACATTTTGTTCGGGTCAAAGGAAATCCTAATATTGGATTGGTGCGGGGTTTATTAATAGGAATCAAGAATAATGATACCCAGTCTCATTGTGCATCCATTTGGGTAAATGAATTGAGGTTAACGGGATTAGACGATAGAGGTGGCTACGCCGCGACAGCGAGGATGCAGGCTCAATTGGCTGACCTCGGCCGGATAGATATGTCCGCAAATTATTCAAGTATCGGATATGGAGCATTGGATCAGCGTGTCCAACAACGAGCTCGAAAATCAGATATTGATTATAATATCGCAGGTTCTGTTGAGTTGAGTAAATTTTTGCCGGATAACTGGGGTCTTTCTATTCCCTTTTATGCACAATACAGCAAGACGACGAGTACTCCGGAGTTTGATCCATATGATCTTGACATTCCGCTTAAAGAAAAATTGGCTATAATTGATAATGAGTCTGTTAGAGATTCTGTAAAATCTGCTGCTCTGACACAGACAGAAATCAAAAGCTACAATTTCACAAACGTTCGTAAAAATCGGGGTGGCTCTGATAAAAAACCCATGCCCTGGGATATCGAAAATTTTGCATTTACCTCTGCCTGGTCAGAGACAGCCAAGCAGGATCCCATTATTTCCCGCGATGTCTTGGAAACCCATAACGGAGGTATCAATTACGCCTACGGGGTGAAAGTCAAGTATTTTGAACCATTCAAGAAAGTTATCAAGGATGATAAATATTTCAAACTGATCAAGAACTTGAACTTTAATCCCATACCCAATAACTTCACCTTTAACACCATAATGGATCGCCGACTTGGAATAACAACCTATCGATTTGCCGGTACTGATCCCCAGCAGAATACATTTTACAATAAACAGTGGTGGTGGGATCGAAATTATGCGCTGCAATGGGATTTGACCAAGTCACTTAAATTCACATTTAATGCGCTCAATCGTGCGGTGATTGATGAATTGCCGGAGTTTAATGATGCTATGCAACCTACACCTGATCAGGCCAAGAAGGATGAAATTTGGCAGAATATCCGAAATCTGGGAAGGACGAAGGACTATAACCATAATGTAAGTGCCAATTATACGGTTCCTACTAAGGATATTCCTTTGATGGAGTGGGTTAGCTTGCGTTTTCAGTATGATTGATTGTATGCATTTAATACGGCTTCACTGAATGTAGACTCATTAGGTAATGTGATACGAAACGGGAATACGCGTCGGGTGAATGCCGATTTAAATTTCGAAACCCTTTATGCCCAATGGAATTATCTTAATTTAATCCAGGGCAAAAAAGGGCGTTCTCAGACCGGACGGCAACCCGCGAATGTGCCAAGCCGTCAGATGGGGCAACCCGCAAAGCCAGGGGACCCAGAAGCAGATAAAAAGGCAGAAGAAGAAAAGAAGAAAAATTCCGAACCGAGTAAATTGGAAAAGATCCTTGTGCGGCCGTTATTAGTGATGCGCAGAGCTCGTGTTGATTATCAGGAACAGTACACAAACACGGTGCCTGGATATACTCCTCCTTCCCAGATATTGGGAATGCAGGATTTTTCGTCCCCTGGATGGGGATTTATTTCCGGGTTTGAAGCACCTACCACGCCTTGGCTGGATAATGCCGGTGCCAATAACTGGATCTCACAAAATGTGTGGCTAAACCAAAACGTAGAACGGACCTATCAGCAAACATTGCGGGGTACCTTGACATTGGAGCCTGTAAATCAATTTCGGGTAGATGTTGATTTTACAAGGACTTACAACGAGAGTTATTTTGAATTGTATAAGGTTCGGCAGGCCGGAGAGGCGTTGTCTCACAATCCGATTCAAAACCTGGGTACCTACAGCATTTCTTTCATGTCGTTTAAGACTTTATTCAGAAATGATGATGGTGCCAGGACCTTGTTTGAAAACTTCCAGACCAACCGAGAAATCATTTCACAACGAATGGGATTAGGCCAACATGCACTAGACGGAGCCGGTTATACCGAAGGATTCGGAAAGCGTCAATTAAGTGTCCTTATTCCTGCCTTTATTTCTACCTATACAGGGCAGAATCCTAATTCAAGTCCACTGTTTGAAGATCTCTTTAATTATATACCCCGGCCAAACTGGAAACTCTCCTATGATGGACTCGCCAAATTGCCGGGAATGTCAGATATTTTTTCTTCCTTCCGAATTACACACGGTTATAAATCAACCCTGTCTGTTAATAGCTTTCAGGCAGATTTTCTTGACTTTGATTCAAGTAATCCGGCACGATTAAATCCGGAGACACAGAATTTTTATTCTGAATTTATTATCCCAGATGTCATAATTACGGAAGCATTCGCCCCATTGGTTGGGATTGACTTCCGAACTAAAAATGGTTTGAATATGACCATTAATTATAATACAAGCCGCAACCTCGAACTCCTGTTGAATGATCCCCAGTTGCCGGAGACAAAAGCTACAGATATTTCTTTCAATTTTGGTTATATCATTAAAAAGGTCAAATTGCCCTTCTTGTATATTGGTGTGAATAAAAAAGAGCGCAAAAACATGCCGGGCCAGGACCTCACCATCCAGTTGAATACAAGCTTCCGGGATGATATCCAGCTAAACCATCAGATTGATACCGAGGAAACCATTTCCATCCCTGCACGCGGTAACCGTTCAATCCGAATCAATCCCACGATTGATTATCCACTCAACGATAGGATACGGTTACAATTGCGGTATGAATATACCCAGAATAAACCCAAAACATTTAATGGTTTCAAAACCACAACGAATGTTGGTGGGATAAATGTGATCTTTACGTTAAATTAAATCTGATTAGTACTCATTTTTAAAATTGAGTCGATCAGTAAAAAAGGTGGCCCTTCAATTACAAGGCCACCTTTTTTATATTATATCCGATAAATGATTTGTCAATGACAATTATCAATCGGATTTCGGTTAGACTATTTTGGTTTAATAAATTCTGCTAACACGAAGCATGTAATGCATCAATAATTGTTTTTAGACTGATGAATAAGGTTTCCCTCCCTTCGGTTGAAACCAGGTTGTCTTCATCTTCATTTAGTGCGTCCTCTACAAAGGCCAATAAATCTTCCTGTGGATAGTCCTTGAAAAAAATATCCATCCGGTCGCGGAAATTACTGCCTCCGGATTGATCCAGTTTTTCGTAGTTGGCTTCCTCCGCCTGGCCAATGGACTCTGCACTGATTTCAGGTATTTCGCCAACTGTTCGGCGAGCCGATTCCCAAATAGTCAAACCAAGTAATAATAAATAATCCCGCTCTTCTTCGGTAAGTGCATCAAATTCTTCCTGTGTCAGGAATTGGATTAATGAAGGCTGGGTCTGGGCCATCAATTCATCTGCCTTTTCAAGCGCCTCATCCGATTGATCAAGTGATTCAATGACATCGTCAATTGTAGTTTCAGGAACAAATTTCATGTTGCAAAAATTAGGGTATAAAATGACGTTTAGGGTTTTATTGAGTATCCTTGTCCAAAGCCGGTTTTAGGACTCTTGGTCGTTTGAACACAGGCACAGTCGAGCAGGGTTCTCCATACATGATGCTTTGGGCCAAGGGTTGCAATAATCGGGTAAGTTCAACATAAGCGTACGGGGGTACAGGTTTGTCCGAACAACCTTTAATGACAATTCGCTGACCAGAATAAGTGTTGTAATCTAGAGCGCTTAAAGCCCGTTGGTAATATAATCGCAGGTATTCATCAGGTGTGGCCAGAGCAATACCGGTAGCATGTGGTGTCGCCATTGCTGCAATCAACATATAGGCCCAAATAGGTATGATGGCATCAGTAGAGCAAAAAACAGATAAATGTTTGCCGTTATATTGCTCCCAGGAATGTGACTTAAGTGCTTCCCGGAAATCAGCTTCTTTGAGTATAAGTCCTTTGAAGAGGTATTCTTTGATATCAAATGAAATGAGTGGTTCCTTTGGATAAAATTGTTCCAAATTCAAGGTAATTAATCCACTCTCCGCTACGCGATTTATAAGAGGTTTATCGTCTGTGATCATTCTTCATCACTTTGGGATGTAACAGCATTTTCCTCGGGTTGTTGACTTGTATACCCTTCACCTGAGATTATTTCAGCAACTGCCCGTTTTTCTGAATGGATATGATCGACGATTTCGTCAATAGATGGGGATTCACCAATTTCTTCATCAACCGATTTGAAATCGCGGAGTTTGGGCAAGTCGTGAATGCTTTTCATCCCGAAATAGTCCATAAATTTTTCACTCGTACCATATAATAGCGGTTTCCCGACTGTCTCACTCCGTCCGGTTATCGCTATCAATTCTTTTTCCAACAATTTCTGGATCGAATAATCACAGCTCACCCCTCTGATGGATTCCAGTTCCGATTTAGTGACCGGTTGCTTGTAAGCGATAATGGCCAGTGTTTCCAATGCTGCAACCGATAACCTTTTGCGTGAGCTTTGTTTTAGGAAAGTATGCACAGCCGCATGGTAGGCCGGTTTTGTCATAAACTGGTGCCCACCGGCTATTTCGATAAGTTCAAACGAATAATGATCATCCTGGTAGCGCTTACCAATGTCCTGGATAGATTCAAGAATATCTGGAATGGGGATGAGCGTTTCAAAGGTCAACTCCAGACAATCCTGGATCTCGTCTGCGCTTACAGGACGGTCGGCGGCGAAAATCAAACTTTCAATATGGGGTGTCAAAGCGTTCAAGGATTCGGTATTTTTATGCAAAGGTACAATTCCACTGTGCACCCTGTATCCCTCCTAAACCTATTCCGCTTCCAATAACCCCGGGCAATCCTTTGCTAAACGGGTTAAAATATCCGGTCGTAGGACCAACCATTCATTCAGGTTGGAAGGATTGATTTTATGCCAAGGGGCTTTGATATCAGCAATGGCGGTACTATCGCTTCGCAGGGAGAAGAGGACGCAGCCAAATGTATGGTGGGTATCCGTCGATTCGCTGTTAAAATTAGTCGTTGACCAACTATCGAATAGTCTCCTGCACCTAATCAAACCTGGCTGATGCCAAAGGATTTGAGCTATGGAAGGCTTTTGATTTAGGTATGCGACATTCAGATCATCTCCAGGCAAAAATGCCGGGAAGGAATCCGGCTGATTGGTCAAAGGCAATGAATAGATACCCTTTCGAACGACATAGTAAAGTACTCGTCCTCCTCCAGAAGATTCACCCAGACGGCCCAACGTTTTTTGGCCTATATCTTCCAAATAGGGTATGGATTTTTTTGCAAGCTTGTCGTCTTGAAAATGTTGAAACTTGAGAATCGCGAATATGGATATGCTTAAGAAACTGATGATTATTATTCCAGTGATGACATACTGCCTGATGGTGTCCTTTCTTCTTTGGCGATTCCTTATTGTGTCTGTATCCCGATCAATGGCAAATGCATATCCAAAACCGTTAGGACCTTTTTCAAGCTCAAGTAAAAAAAGCTCATCCTCCAATAACAAGGCATAAGTCTTTGTTTCCCGTACAAAAAAATCGATGATGCTCACCTTATTATTTACGGCAACCATGACATGACCTGTCGAGTTACCATGATAAAGTGTTACATGGTATTGTTGGCCGGTATCGGCTACGTATGTCCATTTCATCTCAGCCATTCGTACATTTTCATGACTCTAATTTACAACAAATACTCATGCACTTGATTGAGCCTGGTCTCTTTGCCTACGTTCTGTAATTTTGAGGTTTGTTTGTTTGATTTAACAGATCTTTGATACAGATTTCAAACAGTAATGTACTTTTGTGCTCTCTGAAAAACGTTATTTCTAACCTAGAATTAAGATCAATGAAGAACTATATCCTATATTTTCTGGCGTTGAGTCCGCTTTTTATTGCCGGATGCGCAAAAGTCTACATGAGCCCTAATGCACTGCAGGTAGCCAATGCTCATCAGATTATTGCTATAGTGCCTCCCAAAGTATCTATACCGGCTACAAAAAAGGTTGATGGCGAGGCATTGAAAGAACAACAAAGGACAGAATCCCTAAATTTTCAACGCGAAATGTACTCTTGGATACTTCGTCGAAAAATGCAAAATAAAATCAGTGTTGAAGTACTGGACGTAGAAACGACCAATGCCAAATTGCGCAAAGCCGGCTATTTTGATGATATCGTTTTGACCCCTTCAGAAATCTGTGACGTGTTGGAAGTAGATGGCGTATTGACCTCCAATTATGCACTGGCCAAGCCTATGTCAGAAGGAGCTGCAGTTGCATTAGGCGTTATTACCGGCGTGTGGGGAACAACGAATGAGGTTACCATATCGCTGGATATTCATGATCGTATGTCAAAAAAACTGATTTGGAATTATAACCATCAGATGTCGGGTAGTGCTTTTAGCTCAGCGAATCAAATGGTCGATGACCTGATGCGACAGGCAAGTAAGAAGATGCCTTATTCCAAGTAGGTGGAGACGGTTTACCAGCTTTGCTTCTTCATTCCAGCTAAAAAGTTAATAAATTGGCCAAAGCACGTATTGTATATGTTTGTTCCGAATGCGGGGCCAATTCTCCCAAGTGGCAAGGACGATGCCCTTCGTGCAACAGCTGGAATACTTATATAGAAGAGGTCGTCGAACGCCCTGTTCCTGAGTTGCTTCAAAAAGGAAGAGACACGCTTCGGAAAGAAAAGGCGGTTCCCCGTCTAATACAGGATATTGCTACAGAAGGGGTGGTCCGATATCCAATCCCCGATCCTGAATTGAGCAGGGTCCTTGGTGGCGGAATTGTACCCGGATCAGTTATTCTTTTAGGTGGAAATCCGGGAATTGGCAAATCGACACTTTTACTTCAGATAGCAGGGCTGTTAAAGGATACAGTGCTTTATGTGTCAGGTGAAGAATCCGGTGAGCAAATAAGGATGCGTGCTAACCGTTTGCGATTTCGCAATCATAAGTGTTATATCCTAACCGAAACGAATACCAACGAGATTATCAAATTTGCGCGTGAACTACAGCCGGCTTTGTTAATTGCCGATTCGATTCAAACGCTCCTTTCACCTGGGATAGATGCCGTAGCCGGAACCATTTCACAAATCCGCGAAGCAACTTCGGATCTGATGGCGCTGGCCAAGGAGACGGGTATCCCTGTATTATTAATCGGGCATATCACCAAGGAAGGACAAATCGCCGGTCCAAAATTATTGGAACACATGGTCGATACCGTTCTGCAGTTTGAAGGTGACCGGCAATATATTTATCGCATTTTACGCACCTTGAAAAATCGCTTTGGTTCAACAGACGAAATAGGTATTTATGAAATGCAGGGCGACGGCTTACATCCTGTAGAAAATCCCTCACAAATTCTGTTGTCACAACGGGAGGAAATTCTCCCGGGCAGTGCCATTGCCGCGACGATTGAAGGGCAGCGTCCAATGCTCATCGAAGCGCAAGCATTGGTGGGCACAGCCGTATACGGTACCCCTCAGCGTTCTGCCACCGGATTTGAGCTGCGCCGGTTGGCCATGTTATTGGCCGTTTTGGAAAAGCGCGTGGGCTTTCATTTTGGCGCAAACGATGTCTTTCTAAATATGGCGGGAGGCATTCGGGTCGATGACCCTGCAATCGATCTTGCGGTGCTGGCTGCGCTCCTGTCCAGTCTCGATGATTCGGCTGTATTACCCACTGATTGTTTTGCAGGGGAAGTGGGTTTGTCAGGGGAAGTCAGGGCAGTGAGCCGCATTGATTTGCGTCTTCAGGAAGCAGACAGACTAGGGTTTAAACGGTTTTTTCTCTCAAAGTATAACATGAAGGGCCTTTCGAAAAAGGACTTTAAAATGGAACTCATTCCTATTGCGCGGGTAGATGAATTGCATGAAACCTTGTTTAAATAAATTAACATCATAAAACTTGATCCCTGTCCCTTTGTTTAGTTGATATGGATAAGGTCTTGGTTTTTTATGACGGTCAGTGTGCGCTATGCCAGGGTTGGGTTCTATTCATATTGGAACGCGATAAAAAGGACAGATTTCAATTTGCCGGGTTAGATTCCAGCTATGCTTTAGCGAATGGTATTGAAAAATCCGATAGCTCTGATGAGGAAACTGTTGTTGTAAGTTATCAAGGCAGGAAATTAACGCATTCCGAAGCAGCATTAATGGTCCTTCAGGAATTAGGTGGTTGTTGGCGGATTTTTGGACTATTAAAGGTTATACCAAAAGGTATTCGCGACAGGATTTATCAGTTTATAGCCAGAAATCGATATCGTTGGTTCGGCCGTAAATCATTATGTATTATTCCGCCCAAAAAATGGGAACACAAATTTTTAAATTAATAGAGTAACGTATTATATCGCCAAGTTTATTTTTTGTGCGGAATTCCCCCCTGTGATCCAAGCAAAGCATCGAAGGCTAACAGAGCTATTGCACCTATCCAGATATAAAATCCTAAACCAGGCGTAACTACAGCCAATTCATCTGACGTCCTATCAGGAAGGGTTTCGATAAAAAATCCTGCACATGCAAGCGCTAATGCTATAAAAATAATTAGTGTACGTAATAAACCTGAACGGAGAATAAAGGCCAAAATAAACAATATGTTTGCCAGCCATGGCAAACCGTAAGAGGCTCTAAAGTCGAGGAGGCCGATGACTCCAAAAAGCACAAAATGGTACCCTTTAAAATCACTGCCTTTGAAGGCAATCAGGAAGAGGGATGCTACATAGACAGCAAAGGCTATCCAACGGAGAGGGTGTCGCATCGTTAAAGGTAGCTAATGTGTCCAGTTTTCCTGTGAGAATGTGCACACTTCATATTAATTTAATTTGTTTGGCGTTCTTTTTGCATGCCCTAATGTATGGACCATGGCTTACCCCAAAACTTTGCCATGCTGGGCGCCGGTAATCTGGGTCAAGCAATTGTTCAAGGTTTGCTCGATTACACCCAGATACCGGCAGCCCGTCTTATAATGCCCCGGCATCGCACGGGCTTGTTAAACACGTTTGTTGAATAGGGTGGAACAGTTTTAAGCGAAAATAATAAAGCTTGTGTCCAATCACGGATACTAGTCATTGCTGTCAAACCCTTTAAAGTGGAAGAAGTGGCAAAGGAGATTATGCCCCTTTTGAAGCCGGATCAGATAATTGTAAGCGTGGCGACGGGTATTCCCATTTCACGGATCCGTGAATGGACGGCAAATAAAGTTCCCGTGTTCCGGGCTATGCCAAATACGGCAATTGCTATTGGTGAATCACTGACTTGCATAGCCAGAGATAGAGACGCTCTAGGAAATGACGAGGCATTTGAGGAAATAGAGAAACTGTTCAATCAGGTTGGGCGGGTTGTTGAAATTACGGAGGAGTTGCTGAATGCTGCAACGGTTCTCGGCGCATGTGGGGTAGCATTCGCCCTGCGGTTTATTCGTGCCATGGTACAATGAGGAATAGAAATTGGATTTGATGCGTCAACGGCCGCATTAATCGCTAATCAGACCGTCCGTGGAGCAGCGGCACTCTTATTACAGGGAAATACCCACCCCGAAGCAGAAATTGACAAAGTAACAACGCCTAAAGGCTGCACCATCGCAGGCTTAAATGAAATGGAACACCAGGGCTTTAGCTCCTCACTGATCAAGGGAATAACTACCTCCTTCGAAAAAATCGGATAGTCTCACAAAGAGTCAATCGAGCTGTCGTTTAAGGCAATCAGATAAATCCTTTGGCTGCTGTGGTGAGGGCTGTTGCCGAGGGCACACCAGACTGCCTCCACACACTTTTCCCATTCTTAAAGATAATAATCGTGGGAATCGACTGAATCTTGAACGAGCCTGCCAATTGGCTGTTGCGGTCAACATCAATTTTTATGATCTCGACGTCTTCACCCAAGGCACTTTTTACATCCTTCAGAATCGGAGGCATCATGCGACATGGGCCGCACCAGTCAGCATAAAAGTCTACAATCACCGGTTTAGGGCCTTTGATCAATTCGCTAAAGCTTACCTTTTGAGGTGCTTCCACTTCTTCTTGTTTTTTTGTGAATCCAAACATAGTACAAAGGTACCGGCCACGAAATCATGTTGTCAGTGATGAACGTCACACGCCACTATGAAAGGCATTTTAAAGATTTGTCTATCTTGGCCAGCAACTTAATATTGCCTTATGTTTTATGCATTTAAAGAATTTATCCCTGTTGTTCATGCCAGTGCATTTGTGCATCCGCAGGCTGTTGTCACCGGCAACGTCATAATAGGAAAGGACGTCTATATCGGGCCAGGCGCTGCCATACGCGGTGATTGGGGAGGTATCGTCATAAAGGATGGGTGTAATGTGCAGGAAAATTGCACCATTCACATGTTTCCGGGAATTACGGTGGTGCTGGAGGAAAACGCGCATATTGGTCATGGCGCAATTATTCATGGTGCA
>JBBQMA010000030.1:0-11091 GCA_038328415.1 Chitinophagales bacterium
GTTTAGTGCTGAAAATCGCCACCTTCGCCAAGCCCAAAACGTTGAACAAACCCAGTGTATAAATATCTATATAAGATATTGAATAACAATTAATTATTTAATTATACCAGTAAGTTTGCCCTGAATTTATTATTTTGGATAATACGGAGCATGCTCACCCCCCTACTTGGAGACTGGCCAAAGGACTTGTGTTTCGGAAGGTATCATGACATTCTGGCAGATACTGACCCCCCTTTCTCATTGTGGATTCCGGAGCATATTGACCCACTTCATCAGGGTTTGCAAGTGATATTCCGGACCATACTGACCCCCTTGGGCTAATAGATTAGGATGGTGGTTCCTTAGCGGTCGAATAGTGCATATTCCGGAGCAAAGTATTTATTCCACTCGGTTTGTACCGAACGACACCGCGGCATATACTTTGTTAATATCTACCTGGAGAGGAAAGGTGATATGCACGCCTCACTCTGGAAATACGGTTTCTTCAAATTAGGCATCACCAGGGATCGGCCCCTCTTCCCGAACAGGAGGGCGACGGCTGTAATGCAGGCTCCCAAGACTCATCGAATCGAGCTAAAAGAGGGCAAGCTATTTTAGTACAAGACAGTGTCCTGTCCACCACAGGATGTAAAAAAGCAAAATCGAATAGCAGCAAGGTATTTGCCTTTATTTCTGGTACGATGGGTGAAGGAGCGAACTGCAATAACCATGAAATCACATTACAGCACGATTTTAATCCTGGCGTAAGAAGCGGGAAGGACAGCGCCATTTCTCATTTTTAACGTTCCACCCCGTCGATGCCAAAGTTCAGCGGAAACACAGGCGGCTACCATTAGGACTGGAAATTGAGTGGACAGATAAAGATGGTGATGAGGTTATTGGAAGGGCTCTTGCATTTGACCGGCGCTTTGCTTTACTTTGGTCCTATGCCGCGTTTATAGTTCTTCCGGATAGCTATCGTTATTGCATCCTTGATTGAACAAGTGAGAAACCCCCGATGACCACTCGATAGCCTTGAATGGGTGTTTTCCAAGCAATATTTTAAAAAAAAGGTAACATTTTGATTTGCCAGAACATGTTTAATAAAGTTGGAATAGAAAAGAAGAAGGACCTCAAATACATTTCGAAGCATTAATCACCATCCGATTGAAGTCAAATGGTACGGGAAGCTGACAAAGTCCTATCCTTACCAATTAGAAGATTTTGCCAGGATGATGGAAAAGCGAAAGTAAGTGTCCAGGCTGAAATTATTTTAATATTCTGTCAAACCTTATAGAAATAGAAACAAATTAAGATTACAATAAGCGTAGATACGGAGACTGGTTGTGGGTTCGATAGGACAATTTATCGGTATCTATAGATTAGTAGCACAAAAGCAAGCAGGACATTCTAAAAGTGATTATGGATCACCGTCAAATACGGAAGGACGGCAGGTCAATTTACCATTCTTCAGGAGTCATTAATACTTGTCCAATGCAGGATGCATGATTCTATAACGACTAACTCATAGCAATAGTTTCATAGGAATAGCTAACTGTATTTTAGAAAGCGGAAATTAATCTGACGAAAAAAATAATTATTTTAAATGCCTCAACGTTCAACATTTTTCAGGACATTTTATTATTTATTCATCTTAAAATTTTAAAAAAATGGAAAAAGAAATTGATTTTAAACAACTACTTGTGAAAAACTATGACAAGCCAGTTAAGGCAATCATTCCGAATGATAGTCACCACATCTTCAGAGTTAATGTGGTCGGAGCTGTCACAGACATCTCCAAATTTGGCCTGGTTATTAAGTGTCAGCCACGCACCAGTCTTGATGGTAAGTCAAGGCTCCATGATGCATTAACGCCGGGTCTGGTTAATTCGTTTGCCGACGCTAATAAAAAAATGGTTGACTGGTTGGGTCAATCGCCTGACAATGCACAGGCATACCTGGCCGACCCGCTTGGATCATTGAAAAAAGCAGGAATAGTTTTGGAAAGGGCGGATCAAAAAACAATTGCACGAAATTTCGAGAGCTTCCAGTCCGAAAACTTGTTGAGTCCGGGAATGAACCTCAAAAGCATTACTGGTCAATTTAAAAAAGGCAGGATCACCAAGGTATCTACCCACGTAGAAGACAAAGACAATCCATCAGATTGCGGTTGTAAATAAAATTAATAAATCAATAACTAAAATTAATAAAAATGGCACAAGATAGAACCTCCGGTTACGATATGCTTGTACAGATATCGGAGTCGGAAATAAATGATCAATTGGCTACAGCATTTTTAGCAGGATCAATTATTCCAACCAGCATGATGGTACCCTTGAATACCGGTGCTATAACAGGTACGATTACCCTTAATTTTCTAACGCCAATTGCCGACCTGGATAGGCCAAGGCCAAGGATGGGCATCACCATTCCATTTGCTAATTCACAATTAGCCTTAACGGCTCCGGTTGCATTTACGATTGCACCACTGGGTGGCACTATTACCATCGTGGATGATATCCAGGTATTGGATGAAGGCGCAACGCAAACCATTACGATGGATTTTATGGCAGGTGCACCTAATGTGACTGTAGCTTTTGATGTTGCATCGCAGGCATTATTAGCACCGGTTTTGGTCGTTTCAGGATTAACGTTAATGCAAGCACAAAATCAAATGGCCACTATGGTATTGGCAGAATTACAACGATCATTACAGCGGATTGATCTGTCACCTCCAATTCCTGTGTCAGATGATACAGACCCTGCCACTGTTTTTGATATTGATGTAACCACTATCAATGATACCAGTGATGCAGACAGAGATTGCATCGTAATGGGCATTAAAATGAGTAGTGATTCAGGGGGCAATATTAATGGTGTCACTACCAACTTCATTCCTGCGGGTAGCCAGTCCTTAGTAATGATGAGTAATTTTTGGTTACTGGCTAAAGTGATGCGCCCGATGTTGGCAAACTCATTAGGATTAACGGTCAGTGATTTTGATACGCCATTGCGATTAAATAGAAATGTTCCCGCGCCTGGCGGTACCGGCACATTAACGAGGCTGGAAGCAAGAGTCGAAGGTAATCGGATCAGGGTAGATGGCAGAGCCACGGCTTCGGATACGGGCTGGTCGGCAGAAGCAAATTTCGTTTTCTTTATTGATATTTCCTTATCAGGCGGATCATTGACGATTACTGCAACTACACCGGATGTGGATACTGATGTGGACTTGGAATGGTGGGTCTGGCTAGCCTCATTAGGACTGGGAGGTTTGTTTTTTGGTATCGTAGGTGTTATTGTTGCAGCCATTGTATTGGCCAGTGTAACAGCTATTGCCGAAGGCGTGGTCGATAATTTGATCTCAACCGGTATCTCCGGTTCAATTGGCACAATACCATCAATTCCGTTAGGCCCTATCGGTAATGGACTATCCATGTCGAGTGTTTTGTTGGACGACCTGGAGTTCCGGTGTTCCATATTGAAGTCGATAGCTATACCGGTAAAAAGCCAAGGTCAATACACAGGGACGGCAGCATTTGCACTTGACCTGGAAAGCGGAGCCATACGAAGTACACCTAACCGAGCAACCGACCTGATATGGGATCCGGCAAGAGGCATCAGTATCGGTAATACCGCAGGCTTTACGATCACCAATGTACATTATCATGCACTAACGCCGGTACAAATTTCGAGGATGAGTCTAAACCGCAACAGTATTCCATTAAATAGTATACCGCTTACCTTCCCACCGGCTTTACTATTTTTCCCCCATGATGAAGTTGTTTTTGGAGTGCGTACCGCAGAAGGCAGGTTGGCAAAAGTAAAAGCCTGGCGCTCATTAATAGAAAATGGTGCGTTGAAGCTGACCTGGGTCACTTATGATACTGCAATACCGACATTGGAAATTGTTTCTAAATGGGTAGCATTGGAAAGAGATAACATCAAGGAGTATATTACTGATGATTGCCAATTCTGCCGTTCCAGTGATGTCAGGTGGCGTGGTATTTTTGAAGCTAAAACAAAACTTATGGCCTTTCCTGTTGATTACCAATGGTGTTTTTGTGGCGAAGTATTAAAGGATAGCGAAGGTGAATTTGTGCATCAGGGAAATACAATCACCTACAAAGTGATGAATAATAAATTAATTATTGAAGCCACTGAAATAGGTCAACGTATCAACTGTGAATTATGTGTAAGTGCTATTGATTTTAAAGGTCGCGAACTATTTGTGTGTACCAAAATAACAAAAAAAGGTACAGATGTAAGATGTAGAAAATGTGGAGAAAAATCCCGATTGGTTGATGTAATTTATAAACCGATGGACTTTACATTATCGACATGGAGGCCTCTGGTAATGGAAAAAATTAGTAAACCGGAAAAAGAATTTTTGAAGAACTAAAGGAGGCATTATAACCTTTCAGGAGTGATGTATTCTATTCATTCCTGGAAGGTTACCTTTTATCTCCATTGTCGCTTGTCAAAAGCAATGAAATTCAGTTAATTAGTTTAAACTACATTTTTAATTCACAATTCGAATTACTTAAACAATGAAAATCACAAAAATTTTTATCTGGGCCCTTTTATTCATCGGTAGTATCAGTTACTGGTGGGGTTGCCAACCCAAACCTTGCACCGGGTGCATTAATGGCCAATCTACACCAGTCTCCAATTTTACACCTTGCGATAAATCTATTGACCAGGAGATAAAAACGGCTGATGTTGCCATAGAATCCTTGACAGTAGACACTTCCTCCAATCCTGAAGAAATGACACTTGAAGTAACGGTTAAAAATAGGGGTGATGATGATGCGGATCAAATTCGTCTATTGGTACTTCTCCCCGTGGAGACAGATGTCATCTCTTTTGCCTCATCGGATCCTGACGTTACCTCACGGCAGTGCCGCGGATATGTCGAGTATAGCTGGGAAAAATTGGGTAAGGGTGATCAGCCTAATTGTTGTAAAACGTTTACAATCAGTACTGGACGATTCAATACCTGTGAACGACGAGCTATTTGTCGAAACGGTCGTAGCCTTGAGAGTTTTTCTGCATTTGTAGTAAGCCAGATACCCGATATGGATAAAACCAACAACTACAGGGTGTGGGAGGCGGGTTGCATGGATGACGTATCTGATGCAAGTTGTCCTTATCCCTTCCTCCAGCATTGCAGAGAGCCGGTATTTGGTGAAGGGCTTATAAAAATAATAGGTTGCCCAGGTAATGGAGACCACGCTTGTTTTTTTCCTGTGGACGTAGAAAAAGCCTGCCTTATTTCTTCCGGAGGAAGTAAATGCCCATGGTGCGATGTGCGCTCCCTGTGTAAGGGCGACATGCTCATGTTCGGAAAAGCAAATGACTTCAAGGTGACACTCTACCTGGTAGAGGAAGACCTCAACGGTAAAGCAATCATGGAAGCAATGCCCAAGAACGGCACGCTAACGCTCGTGGGTAATGAGCTTACCCAAGGCATAAACCCCAACCAAAAATTAGTGGCTGTACTTCAAAACATCAATCCCATAACAGAAACTGTAGAAATGCCTATTACTGTGGTTGCGGCAAAGTAAGTACAACATTTCCACAATGAGCTAACCATTTTAATATAGCTTGATAAAGCCTAACGCAATCGTGGTAAGTAGACTTGTTCTATTATATCAAGCCTACATTTTGCGCTATGAAGTCATGGGTGTCTTGAGAATAAAAAGATACATCATTCAGGCCAGACACCCTACGCTTAAGTCGCACACAGTGCACCGGGGGTAGGGTGTCTGGTTTGGGATCATATGCTACCCAAAATCATCAATCACACAACATCTTGGGAGAATTTCATGAGCATTCAGGCTAGTTGTTTGGTGTTTGGTGTTCGGTGTTTGCCCCCCCAAACATAAAACACCCAACATTCCAACATCTTGGGATAATTACTTAGGCTTTGAGGCTAGTTGCCTGCTTTCCGTCGCGAAGCCCTTAGGCAGGCCTACCAATCGGAAGGTAGTTGTTTGGTTATATTTTGGGCCACAACAGAATGGAAATTGAGAAAGACTTTAAAATTATTTTGGACGCCTGTGACCAAACAAGTAATGAATTCAAATTATTCAATAAAAAGCAAAAACGTTTACTCCTCGAGGAAGTTGGAAGAAACGCGAGACTATAAGTAGCAATTGAAGAGATACAAATTTAAAATCTAGCCTTGGGCTGAACAAATATCTTAATTGACTGTTTATTGGGGTGACGATGCTTATCCTCAACATTTATGAGTAAATTATACGACTTAGTCATCATTGGTTCTGGTCCAGCAGGAACAACCACCGCACGGATTGCTGCGGAACATCATCTAAACGTTTTAATGGTCGATAAGAAGCAGGAATTGGGAAGCCCAATTCAATGTTCGGGTGCGGTGAGTCGGCATGCATTAGAATCTGTTGGCATTGCTCCTGATTCGGAATTCATCCACGAAGCAATTTATGGTTTTGATATTTACAATCAGCTCGGAGAACATAAAACGATAGATTACCGAGATTTGAAACCCGAAGAATATGGTTCCTCTGATGATAAGAAACCATTAGGCTACGTAGTTGATCGCCGTCGCTTTGATCGTTATCTGATGACGCAGGCGGAGCGTGCTGGCGTGGAGGTGTGGTTAAAAACAGAAGGAATGGGATATAAAGTAAATCCCGATGGAACTTGTACTGTTTTTTTAAAAAGGTTTAATGAAGAAATAAACGTTCAAGCAAAAGTGCTAATCGGCGCAGATGGTTTACAATCTCAAGTAGGGAAATGGGCTGGTTTACATACACATATCAAATTGCCAGAGCTGGCGAGTTGCTTACAATTCATCGTAGATAATGTCGAAACAAATGGTTTGTTAGAAATCATCACAGGCCACGAATGGGCACCTGGTGGCTACGCTTGGGTTTTCCCGAAAGGGCATGGTTATGCAGAAATTGGTCTCGGGGTCACTCGAACGATGACTGGAAAGAATGCGCAGTGGCACGTCGATCATTTTATTAATAATTCTTTTTTTAAAGAGCGATTTAAGCATTCAAAAGTTTTAGAAATTCAAGGGGGAGGCGTTCCTTTAACGGCACCCTTAAAGACGCAATATGCTGATCATTTAATATTGGTCGGTGATGCCGCTCGTCACGTCAATCCGATTACAGGAGGCGGCATTCATACCGCATTAAGTGGAGGAGCTATTGCCGGAAATTTCTTGGGTGCTTTTTTACAAAAAAATATAGCCGCCACTGCTGATCACCTAAAACAATATCAGGAGGAATGGTTGATCGCTTTGGGCAATAAAATGTGGAAACTTTACGACATTAAAACGGAGATTTTTAAAACCAAAAGCATACAAAAGCGAGATCAAATGCTATATCAAACCATGTCAGATTATTTTAGCCCCAATTCCGAATTTAAGAAAATATAAATACATCTCTAAGTTTAAAATCCATGAGTAAACGCAAGCCCGTGCTTTTTCAAATTGGCTGGAACGCCTGTATCAATTGTGGTGCTTGTGTGGCGATCTGTCCCCAAGAGGCTGGCTTCATCAGTCCTTTCGATACCATCGCAGTGGACAAACCATGTGATATCGCTTGCTTGATCTGCGAAGATATTTGTCCTGTGTCAACAATCACCCATACCGAAGTGATCCCGACAAAATGAATCCAAATTTAACCTTCATTGAAAATCAGCTCCCATGAGATTAATGCAACACAAAAAAGAAGCCTTCTGGTTTTATAGTTATCTTTCTATCTTTTACGACAAATTGGTGAATCCTCTTTTTTGGACCAAGAAGATGCGCGACGATTCTTTAGTGATCGCCCAACTTGATCAAGCTAACATTAGTGTCATTGATGTAGGCTCCGGTACCGGATTTACGACCGAAGGGATCGTCAAGTACGTCTCTCCTCAACAAGTTACCTGTGTGGATCAAAGTCCTCACCAAATGGCTAAGGCTAAAGTCAAACCTACGCTACAGGGCTGTATCTTTCAACTTGGCGATGCAGAAAAAATTCCCTTTCCCAATGATACTTTTGATCGATACGTATCGGCAGGAAGCATTGAATATTGGCCGAATCCACAGAAGGGCATCACCGAAGCATATCGTGTGATCAACGAAGGTGGTGTGGCTACCATGATCGGCCCCTTAGATCCACCCAATGCATTGGTTGGTTTTGCTGCTAATACATGGATGTTGTTTCCAACCGATCAAGAATATCGTGATTGGTTTAAAAATGCGGGTTTTGAAAACATTACCGTAAAATACGTCTCTCCGCACTGGATCAAACAAAAAGATAAATATTGCATCTCTATTTCAGGCACTAAACCAAAATCCGGCTTCTCTCCCATTGAGAAAACGCAGGTTATTAACGAACCGTTAGAATCAGAAACGCAATCGGGTTTTTTACGAGGTACTTTGATGTTTGGCCGAATATTAATCGGTTCGCTCGCAGGATTTATTTTCATTCCAATTGCGCTGATTGGCTACTTAAGAAGTGCTTTTGCACCAAAAGACGAATTGCCCGAGGAATATAGAGAACGTTTGAATATCTATCAGATTGCGGTGTTGAGTTTGATTGGCATTTTGTTACTGATCTTGATATTTTAATAGTCAATATAAAAACCTTCTCCATGACGCTGAACCAACGCATTCAGAAGTTTTACGATCAATCTACTCCCCTCTGGCTCGATGTCTGGGGTGAGCACATGCACCATGGTTATTATCCCGATGGAAAGGTGGGTACCAAAACACACGCCGAAGCGCAGGTGGATCTAGTCGCTGAGCTTTTGAGATGGGGGAACATTCATACCGCCACCCATATTCTGGACGCGGGCTGCGGTGTGGGAGGTAGTGCACGATTACTTGCCAAGAAATACGACGCGCAGGTATTGGGATTGACACTGAGTCCAGTACAAGCCAATCATGCGCAGCGATACAATCGGGAAGCAGGATTAGCACAACAGGTTCATATCGAAGCTAAGGACATGATGAGTATGATCGATACTGATCAAAAATTTGATCTGATATGGTCGATGGAAAGCGCGGAGCATATCGCTGATAAAAAAGGGTTGATGGAGATGTTCTATAAATTACTAAATCCAAACGGCCGTTTAATCATGGCTACTTGGTGCCACCGAAAGGAACCTCCGTCATTGGATTCGTCCGAACAAAAACTATTGCATAAAATTTATGATCTCTATCATTTGCCGCCTATGGTCTCGATAGAATTTGTAGAACGTCTAGCTAAGGATGCTGGGTTCACAGAGGTATCGAGCGACGATTGGAGTGACGCGGTAGCACCGTTTTGGAAAGCAGTCATCCAATCGGTTTTCCAATGGCGATCTGTCAAAGGATTGATGCAAGCGGGATGGCCGACGATCCAGGGCGCTTGGGCAATGCGGTACATGACTAAAGGCTACCAAAAAGGACTTATCAAATTTGGCGTATTTCAAGGGATGAAGAAATGAATTTCCTAATCAATTTTATTCGATTTTCTAGACTACATACCGTCATCGGTACGACACTGAGTATCGTGGTTTTGTATTTCATGGCGCTATCGTCCCACACCGGATCAGATCAGTACGGATTGCTTTTAGTTTTGACGTTAATAAGTTGTCTTGGGGCGAACATCTATATTGTTGGCTTGAATCAAATCACAGATGTCGCCATCGATAAAATTAATAAGCCGTATTTACCCTTAGCCTCAGGCGCTTTTTCTATGGGCCTAGGTTATATAATTATTACCACATCGATTATCTTGTCCTTGGCCATTGCCTTCTATCTTGGAAAATATTTATTGCTAACAGTCTTATTGAGTTTATTTTTGGGGACCGCCTACTCACTACCACCAATTCGCTTGAAACGTTTTCCATTTTGGGCTGCCTTCTGTATTATAGCAGTCAGAGGGGTAATTGTAAATATCCTTTTGTTTTTACATTTCAACGCGGCGATCAATCAATCGTATCAAGTAACGCCCATGGTGCTTGCATTGACTGCTACTATTTTTATTTACAGTATCATTATTGCATGGTTTAAAGATATTCCGGATATGGAAGGCGACCGGAAATTTAATATTAGCACCTTTAGTATTCGTTTTGGAGCAGAACGCATATTTTTTTTAGGAAATATACTAATTAGTCTCACCTTCTTAACGCTAATCGTCTTTGCCTTTTTAAATCCAAACCTCGTACACCTCCCTCTAATGGTCGGTAGTCATCTTTTGTTTTTTATCGCTTTAATTTATTTTAGCAAAAAAACGGAGATCAAACGACCTCGTTCAATCAGTATGTATTATCAATTTATTTGGGTTCTATTTTTTGGAGAGTACATCGTTTTTGGAATGTCCCAGTTATTGAACTGATTTGAGAATCTATTTAAAAATTAGTAATTAGTGTTGTGCTAATGCTTTTACCCCGCGCGAAGCCCCCGCAATCCCCCGATATCTGTGTTTATTCGTTTATTCGTTTATTCGAATAGGAGGGTTTAGTAGGCTTAGAAGTTTAGGGGGCCCGGCTAAAGTCAATTTTTTCCGTTTCCTTAGCGTCTTTGCGGTGCTTTCTGCTTGAATTTTCGTTGAAGCGTTGAATTGTTTAGCGTTTAGATTTTTGGTAGAATAGTAGAACTGTAGAATCGTTTAGTGTTTACAAGCCTGCCTACCGTCGCGAAGCCCTTAGGTTTGGTGTAATTATGTCTAAAAATTATTGACAGTTCAACCCCGCCGGGGTTGTAAATTTTGGTGTTTTTTAACCACGGGTTGCGCCCGCGGTTAAGCATATTGAACCGCTGAATCGTCAATAGGGTAGACGAACCGCAACACGATTAAATTCATATTTTCCAATAACACAAGTTGCATTAGTTCATTTAAAGCATCATGATCCGGGCAGCCCCTACAGACGAAGCTACTGCTTGTCTGCATCTTCGACCGACCCCTAGAGCCTGCCTCACGACCCCCGGTCGGGAGGGGGGAGGGCCCGGATATTCAGTTAAATAGGTTTTTGGATTGGGCTGCAAACATTTTTATTCGAAATAGCGGTTCGTCCTTCCCCTGAAGAGGATTAGGTCCTTAGATAATGACATTCAGCTACAGGCTGAATCGTCATTAGGGCAGACGAACC